>NZ_BOCG01000611.1 GCF_016587775.1 Lactobacillus nasalidis
AGCCGGCGGCAAGACAGCGGGTTCAGCGGCGCTGGTGTGCTCATCAATGCGGCGCTGCCGGCGCCGGGCCCGGGAGAGGTTCATCTTCAAGGCATCCAGTGAAACTCCGGTTTCCTTGGCCAAGCGGCCGACGTAAAGGTCCTGTTCAACCGGGTTCTGCAGCGTCGCGATTTCCTGGACCGCTTCACTCAAATATGCCACCTGCTCGCGTTCGTTGTTCAAGTTGTACTTCTTCTTAAGGCGCAGCAGGAAAAAGTCCGTTGTCGAGATGGCGCCTGTGATCGCCGCCTGGTAGCTCTCAGCCCCGTACTGCTTGACGTATTCATCCGGGTCAAGCTTGTCGGGCAGGATGACGATTCCCAGGTCAAAGCTGCCGGCCTGCTTGAACAGGCCAACGGCCCGCTCGGCGGCATGGATGCCGGGATCGTCTCCGTCATAGTTGATGACGACCTGCCGGGTGATCCGGCGGATCATGTAGACCTGCTGCTGGGTTAAACTGGTCCCCATGGAGGCAATCCCTGTCTTGATCCCCGACTTGTAAGCCGAGATCACGTCCATGTGCCCTTCAAACAAGACCAGGTGTCCCTCTTTTCTGGCATGCTTTTTGGCTTCCGAGAAATGGAAAAGCAGGTCTGACTTGTTGAAGATGCTCGTTTCCGGACTGTTTATATACTTGGGCTCATCCGGGTTGTCGCTGATCCGGCGGCCGGAGAAAGCCACGGGGTGCCCGGTTTCATCGCTCATCGGAAACATCAAGCGGTCCCGGAAACGGTCAAAGAGGCGGCCGTCCTGGGTCTGAACGAACAGGCCGCTTTCGGCAAGCTGCTCGTCCGTGTAGCCCTGCTCTTTCAGATAAGTCAGCAGCAGGTCCCGCCGGTCTGGAGCGTAGCCGATCTTGAAGTGCTTCAGCAGCTCGTCATCAAGCTCGCGCTGGCGGGCATAGTTCAGTCCCCGCTCCCCGATCTTGGTCGTCAGCAGAATCTGCTGGTAGAAGTCAGCCGCGTCCTGGTGCATCTGCATCAGCGGGTTCAGCTTGACCGGCTGTTCCTGGTACTCCTGGGGCATCGGGATATTGGCAAACTCGGCTACTCTTTCAACGCTTTCAGGAAAAGTAACTTCTTCCTTTTCCATGATGAACTTGTAGACGTTCCCGCCCCGGTGGCAGCCAAAGCAGTAAAAGAACTGCTTCTCCGGATTGACACTGAACGATGGCGTCTTTTCTTGATGAAAAGGGCAAAGACCAACATAGTCTTTGCCTCTCTTCTCAAGTGACACGTACTGGCTGATCACGTCAACGATGTTTACGCTGTCGCGAACTTCATTGATAAAATCCTCCGAAATTCTTCCAGCCAATTCAATCACCCTTTATTATTAATAATTTACTTGATAACCAGCTTGCTCAAGTCGCCCAGGCGCTTGGCCAGGTCGTTGACAGCCGCCAGCTGGCTGAGGCGGTTGTTCTTGACAGCTTCGTCTTTGGCCATGATCATGTTGACGTCGAAGTAGCGGTCAATGATGCCCTGCAGGGCCACGAAGGCTTGGTAAAGCTCAGCATGGTCTTCGACATTCTTCAAAGCCTCAACACCATTATAAAGGTCCTGCTCGCTTCTGTCTTCAAATAAGCTCGGGTCAACTGCCTTGGCGTCGGTGAACTTGGCCTTCTTCAAGATGTTGCTGATTCTAGTCAGACTTTCAACAACCGGCTTGAAGGCTTCGTCGTCGTGGTGTTGCTGCAGCACCTTGGCGGCAGCCAAAATCTGGCTCGGGTCTTGTTCGCTTGAAGCCAGAACGGCATCGATAACGTCGTATTGGTAGTTGTTCTTTTGCAGGAACTGCTTGATCCGGTCACGGATGAAGTCGGCCAGCTGCTTGTCTTCTTCAGCGCTGGCTGGCAACTTGGCCGGAGTCTTGCCGGCCAGAAGTTCCACGATTTCCGGAATTACCTGGTCAAACGGCAGTGACCAGTCTTCGTTAAGCAGGATGCGGACAATCCCGTAAGCATAACGGCGCAGAGCGTACGGGTCGTTTGAGGATGACGGAATCATCCCGGCGCCGAAGAAGGCGATAATGGTGTCCAGCTTGTCAGCAACTGACAAAAGGGCGCCGACCTTGCTCTTCGGCAGCTCGCCTTCGGCCGTGGTTGGCATGTAGTGTTCCTTGATGGCAACAGCCACGTTTTCATTTTCGCCAGCCAGGCGGGCATAGTGCATCCCCATGACCCCTTGCAGTTCGGCAAATTCGCCGACCATCTGGGTTACCAGGTCGAACTTGTACAAGCCGCTTACCCGGTCAAAGTCAGCCACTTCTTCAGCTGACAAGCCGAAGCGCTTGGCCAGGTAGTCGCCGATAATCCGGACCCGGGTCATCTTTTCAGCCATTGAGCCGATCTTGTCGTGGAAGGAAACGCTGTCCATCCGGTCAACAAAGTGGCTCAACGGGTACTTGCGGTCTTCGTCATAGAAGAAGACTGCGTCGTCAAGGCGGGCAACCAAAACCTTTTCGTTACCGGAGATCACGTTTTCCAGGTGGTCCCGGTTCCCGTTTCTCACGGAAATAAAGTGGTTGATCAGCTTGCCTTCCTGGTCATAGACTTCAAAGTAGCGCTGGTTGTCCTTCATGGAAGTAATCAAGACTTCATCCGGAATCTCCAGGTACTTCGGGTCAAATGAGCCAGCAAAAACAGTCGGGTATTCAACCAGGTTGTTGACTTCTTCAAGCAGGTTCTGGTCCAGCTTGATCTGCCAGTCATGGCTGTTTACCAGGTCGTTGATCTGGGAAACGATCATGTCCTTGCGTTCGCCGGCATCAACGATAACGTACTGGTCCCGCAGGGCTTCTACATAGTCATCGGCATTGGCCAAAACGACGCTGTCGCCCAAGAAGCGGTGACCGGCAGTCTTTCTGCCGGCAGTGATGTCCAGGAATTCGATCGGCACGACTTCGCTGCCATACAAGGCAACCAGCCAGTGGATTGGCCGCACGAATTCAAAGTCTTGTGAGTCCCAGCGCATCTTGGTTGGGAAGGTCATGGCCTTGATTACTTCGTCCAGGCCCAAAAGGATTTCCTTAGCTTCCTTGCCGGCCTTTTGCACGTGCACATAAGCGTATTCAACGCCCTTGAGCTCTTGGAAGTAGATGTCGTCAGCGCTCATCCCCTGGCCGCGGGCAAAGCCGACAGCGGCCTTGGTCCAGTTGCCGTCAGCATCTTGGGCGATCTTCTTAGCCGGCCCCTTCTTGACTTCGTCCACGTCAGCCTGCTTTTCGTCCAAGTCCTTGACCAGAACCGTCAGCCGGCGCGGAGTGGAGTAAGTCTTGATTTCTTTGAAGCCCAGGCCGTTTTCCTTTAAGAACTTGCCAGTCCGGTCTGCCAGTTGCTTAACTGATTTGCTGACCACGTGGGCCGGCATTTCTTCAACGCCGATTTCAAATAAAAAGTCTTTAGTCATTGCTTGCCTCCGCCTTTGCTTGTGCACTCTTCAACAATGGGAAGCCACGCTTTTCACGTTCTTCCACGAACTTAACTGCGACTTCGTGAGCCATGTTGCGGATCCGGTGCAGGTAGCCGGCCCGTTCAGTTACTGAAACAGCCCCGCGCGCGTCCAGCAAGTTGAAAGTGTGGGAACACTTCAGAATGTAGTCGTAAGCCGGGTGAACCAGGTTTTGGCCCAAAAGGCGCTTGGCGATTCTTTCATAAGTGTCGAAGAATTCCAGCAGCTGCTTTTGGTCGCTTTCTTCAAAAGCGTACTTGGAGTGCTCGTATTCCGGTTCCTTGAAGATGTCCCGGTAAAGGACCCCGTCGCCCCATTCCAGGTCAAAGACTGAGTTGACGTCTTGAATGTAGGAAGCCAGACGTTCAACCCCGTAAGTAATTTCGCCCATGGTTGGCTTGACGTCCAGTTCGCCGACAGTCTGGAAGTAAGTAAACTGGGAAACTTCCATCCCATCAAGCCAAACTTCCCAGCCAACACCGGCACAGCCCATTGAAGGGTTTTCCCAGTTGTCTTCGACAAAGCGGATGTCGTGTTCCAAAGGTTCAATGCCCAGAACCTTCAGTGAATCCAGGTAGTACTGCTGAATTTCCAGCGGCGCCGGCTTCAAGACAACCTGGAACTGGTGGTGCTGGAAGAGCCGGTTCGGGTTGTCCCCATAGCGGCCGTCGGCAGGACGGCGGGAAGGCTCAACGTAGCAGGCCTTCCACGGTTCCGGCCCAACTGCCCGCAGGAAAGTGTAAGGGCTCATCGTCCCCGCACCCTTGTTTTCATCGTATGACGGCATGATCATGCAGCCCTTTGAAGCCCAGAACTGCTCAAGCTTGAAGATCATGGTCTGAATATCTAATTTTTGTGCCATAGTTACCTCCTATGCAAGGCCATAAAAAAAGCCTATGCAATTTTACTTTTGCATAGGGACGAAAAAAGTATTCGCGGTTCCACCCTAATTCAGGAGGCGTATTTGTCTCCTGCTCTTAATTAGCTTGGCTAGAGGGGCCTTTTCCCGCCGTATCCTTTCACCAACCGATACTCGCTGCCACGGTACTTTTCTATTTCCTCATCATTACCAATATACAGGATATTTTACCACAAATTCCGTTTCTTTTCATGTTTTTTAGGAAAATTACCCGCCCCGCACCTCGTTCAAAAAGCGCAGGCTAGGCAGGTTCAAATCAACGGTTGCCTGGTAGATCTGGGCGACCGCCCGGCGGCTTTCCTTTTTCAAGGGTTCATCCAGCTGGATTTGCCCCAGCCGCTCCAAGGGCAGCAGGCCCAAAGTGCGGATCAGGGCCGCAGCTTTAGGCGAAAGATGCAGGCGGTCGACGTTCCGGAAATGGTCGCTGCAGACAACTCCGCCCAAAGACAGGGAATAGTCAAAAATCCCCTGCTCTTTGCCGCAGATCACGCAGGCCGCCAGCTGCGGGGCCACCCCAAAAGCAGCCAGCAGCTGCAGCTGCACGATTTGGGCAATGATTTCCGGGTCCTGGCCGGCAACGATCCGGTCAAAAGCCCCCATCAAGAGCTGGTAATAGCTGCCCAAGTTCTGGTACTCGCTAAAGGCATGGTCAGCCAAGTCAAAAAGATAAGACAGGTATGCGCTTTTGTCCAGGTCAGTAAAGAGCTCATCATGCTGGCGCAATTTCTTGTAGGTGCGCAGCTGGCTGATGCCCTGCCGGCGCGTCAGCACGCCGAAGGTGCCTTCCGTAAAGGGCAAGACCGCGGCAGCCAGGCGCGATTTGGGCCGCATCCCGCCTTTGATGATGACGGTGACGATTCCCAGTTCTTTGGTCCAAAGCTTGGCCAGCAGGTCTGCCTCCTTGTATTTCTGCCTTTTGAAAAGCAGACCATGCACGTCAAGCAGTTCGGCGGCCATTAAAGTTCCTTCTTGTCATAGCCGATCGACTTGAGGAAGGCCGGATCTTGCCGCCAGTTGCGGCGGACCTTGACCCAGAGCTTCAAGTTGACCTTCTCGCCCAGCAGACCTTCAATTTCCTTGCGGGACCGCATCCCGATCTGCTTGATCATGGCGCCGCGCTGGCCGATGATGATCCGCTTTTGCCCATCTTTTTCAACAAAAATGGTCGCATCGATCTGCAGCTTGCCATTGATCCGCTGGTTCATCTGGTCAACCCAGACAGCCGTTGAGTGCGGCACTTCCTGGTCAGTCAAGCGCAGGATTTGCTCACGGATCATTTCCGCAACTACAAAGTATTCGGGCCGGTCGGTAATTTCGTCTGCCGCGTAAAACTGCGGCCCTTCCGGCAGGTAGCGCTTGAGAGTGGCCAGCAGGTCGTCGAAACCGTTGCCCTGCCGGGCCGAAATCGGCAGGAATTCGGCGAATTTGCCCACTGCCTGGTAGGCATCAATGATCGGCAGCAGGTCGTTGGGGTGAACCTGGTCAATCTTGTTGATGACCAAAAATACGGGAATATCCAGGTCTTTCAGCAGGCTGGCCACGTATTCCTCGCCCTTGCCTGGCTTTTTGGCGTCAACCATGAACATGACCAAGTCGACGTCCTTCAAAGAAGACAGGCTGGCCTTGTCCATGTAGTCGTCCAGGTCCGAGTGGCTCTTAAAGATCCCTGGCGTGTCGACAAAGACGACCTGCATGTCGTCTTCAGTGTAGATCCCGGAGATCTTGTTTCTGGTCGTTTGCGGCTTGGCAGAAGTGATCGCCACCTTTTGCCCGACCAGGCGGTTCATCAAAGTCGACTTGCCGACGTTCGGCCGGCCGACCAATGCTACGAAACCTGACTTGTGTTTACTTGTTTGCCCCATCTTGAATGTCCTTTTCTGTGAAGTGGTATGGTATCAGTTGATCAACCGTAAACCGGTCAAAATCGCCCTGGCTGTCGGTCAAAATGACTTCCGTTTCCGGCGCCATGAACTCGCTCATCACCTGCCGGCAGGCTACGCAAGGGGAGATTGGCCGGTCAGTGTTGCCGATGATCAAGAGGCACTTGATCCTGCCAGGCCGGCCGGCGTTGACCCAGGAAAAAATCGCGGTCCGCTCAGCGCAGTTGGTCAAGCCAAAAGAAGAATTTTCGATGTTGATCCCGGTAAAGATCTGCCCATCATCTGTCGCCAAAGCGGCCGCAACGTGAAAATGCGAATACGGGGTATAGGCGGCTGACAGGTGATCCTTGGCCAGCTGAAAAAGCTTCTGTTCAAGTTCGTTCACGTTTATTTGCCCCTTCCTTCGTCCAACTGGTCCGGATACAGCGGCAGGCCGTAGTCCTCCAGGACCTTTCCTTGAATGCCGAACATTTCCTTGGCTTCATCCGGTTCAATGTGGTCGTAGCCATTCAAGTGGAGATAGCCGTGGACAATTGTGTAGCCAAACTCCCGGTCAAAACCGGTGCCATATTCCTTGCTGTGCCGTTCAATTACGCTGGGGCACATGAAAAGGTCGCCAATGTCTTCAGTGAAGTCTGGATCAGCCGCGAAAAGCGCCAGATCAAGGCCGTCATCGCCGTCTTCAATGGCAAAAGAAATCACGTCAGTCGGCCGGTCTTTATCGCGGTAATCCCGGTTGATCGTCTGCGACTTGTCTTCGTCAACGAAGTTAATGCTCATTTCCTGGGCGTTTTCCTTGCCGATTTCCTGCTTTGCCAGCAGCAAAAGCTGCATGATCCAGTCCTGCCAGTCCCGGCCGCCCTGGGTCAAAAAGCCAACTTCATCAGTATAGGTTACGTCAATTCCCTGCATTTACTTGCCTTCCTCTTCATATGCCTTGATAATCTTTGCCACGACTGGGTGCCGGACAACGTCATTGGCGCTAAATTCAACGAACTTGATCTGGTCGATTCCTTGAAGAATGTTCCGTGCAGTGATCAACCCGCTGTGGGCCTTGCCTGGCAGGTCGATCTGGGTCATGTCCCCGTTGACCACCATCTTTGAGTTAAAGCCCAGTCTGGTCAAAAACATCTTCATCTGGGCATCAGTGGTGTTTTGCGCTTCATCCAAAATGACGAAGGCTTCTTCCAGCGTCCGCCCTCTCATGTATGCCAAAGGAGCAATTTCAATGACGCCGCGCTCCATCAGCCGGTCCGTCGGCCCCTGGCCCAAGATGGCGTACAAGGAGTCGTAGATCGGCCGCAGGTAAGGATCAACCTTTTCCTTTAAGTCCCCCGGCAAAAAGCCCAGGGATTCGCCAGCTTCAACTGCTGGCCGGGTCAAGATGATCTTGGAGACTTCTCCCCGCTTAAAGGCAGCTACCGCGCAGACAACTGCGAGGAAGGTCTTCCCCGTCCCGGCTGGCCCGATGCCAAAGACCACGTCGCTCTTATTGATGGCCTCGACATAATTCTTCTGGGTCACGTTTTTGACCCGGACTGGCCGTCCTTTGGCATCCCGGATCAGGATCTGCTTGTAAAGGTCACCAAAATACTCGGTCGTGCCCCGGTCAGCCATCTTCATGGCACTCACGACATCGGCCGGCGTGAGATTGATACCGTTGCTGGCCACTCCATCAAGAGCCTTCAGAACCCGCAGAACCGTCTCTACCTGGTCTTCCGGGCCGGTTACGCTGATCGTGCCGCCCAGATCGTTTATGCTGACCTCATAGCCTTCTTCGATCAGCTTCAAATTGCCGTCATTGACGCCCACCAGCTTCTGAATATTTTCGCTGCTGTGTGGCAAAAACTTCTTTTCCAAATACGGAACACTCCTTTAAATTCAACCGAAAAGCAATCACATCAACGCGCAACTCTACGCTTTGCTTGTCAGCTTAATACTCTCTAAGCATATGATACACGATTTGCCCAAAAAGAGAACACGGAAAGTCAAGCATGAAAAAAGCTCCCGTTTTCACGAGAGCTTCAGTCGATTAATAATGTCTACGCTTGCGAGCGGCCTCAGATTTCAACTTTCTGCGAACGCTTGGCTTTTCGTAGAATTCACGCTTGCGGTATTCTTGCAAAGTACCACTTCTAGAAACGGAACGCTTGAAACGACGAAGAGCATCATCAATAGACTCGTTTTCGTGAACGATAGTCTTAGCCATGTGTGATCCCTCCTTCCATTTCTTGGCATTGCTGCCATAAACATTTATCTAAATTATAGCAAAAATAGACTAATCGTCAATAGCTTCCGCAGATTTTTTTGAAAAGTTTTCGTGAGGGATTCTTGCAGGCACATAATCCGGTATAATATAAGTGATGAGGTGATCTATATGACTGAAAGTAAAGCAGAAAACAAGCAAAAAATCGAAATCAACATTATCATTATCTCCGACTCCGCCGGGGAAACGGCTTTCAACAACGCGCAGGCTGCTGCCGTTCAATTTCCGGAAGCCGAAGTCAATTACCGCCGCTACCCTTTCATGACCAATGAAAAGAAGCTGACGGCCACTTTAGAAGAAATCGAGCAATACCCAAATCTGGTTATCGTCTACAGCATGATCGATGAGAAGCTGCAGCTGCCGATCATCAAGTTTGCCCGCGAACACAAGGCTAAATACATCGACATTCTTTCGCCGATCATTGAAGCCATCAGCCAGACGACTCACATGAAGCCAAGCGGCGTGGTCGGGGCCAACCACCAGCTGACCAACAAGTACTTCAACCGGATTTCTGCGATGGAATTCGCGGTTATGTACGACGACGGCAAAGACCCGCGGGGCTTCTTAGAAGCAGACGTGGTTTTGCTGGGTGTTTCCCGGACTTCCAAGACGCCGCTTTCCCTGCTCTTGGCCAACAAGGGCCTTAAAGTGGCCAACCTGCCGCTGGTGCCGCAGACTCACATTCCAAAGGAAATCTATCAGATCGATCCAAAGAAGATCATTGGTTTGACCAACGACCCGCAAGTGCTCAACCGCATTCGCCGGCAAAGAATGATCAGCTATGGCATGGACCCTGACACTGCCTACTCCAACATGGATTCTATCAATGCCGAACTGAACAGTGCCATGGCTTTGTACAAGAAACTCGGCTGCTTCGTAATCAATGTTGCTGAACGCTCAATCGAAGAAACTGCTGCCTTGATTATGAACCACTTGGGCTACGAAGAAGATTAGTTTCAATCAAGCATAAAGAAAACGCGCTGCTTACATTGTAAGCGCGCGTTTTTGTTTTATTTAAGGTTGCTTTCATCAACTCTGAAAACTTCACCCGAAACAGGATCGACTAAGATAAAGAATTCCTTCTTGCCAGTCTTGTTCATTGTATCTGTGATACTAAACACATAAAAATATTCTGACCGCTTATCAGGGCTAGTCTTGGTCATCAGCAGTTTCACATTGCGATAACCGTGCTGCTTGGCATATGTAGTGGCGATTCCAGTCGCCAAATCTAAGCCAATATATTTCTGTTGATAGCGGCTGCTTTCTCTTTCATCTGGCATTTATCTCACCACATTATTATGAGTATAGCACAAGTATAATTTGAATTTAAAGTTTTTTCAATAGCTAGACGACTTCTTGTTCTCTAAATCGGCCATAAATTTTTTGTACTTCGGTTACACTCATAAAAGCGAACGGGTCACATTTTTGTACAGTAGTCCTAATATCGTATAAGTCATAGGTATCGATAATCGTTACCAAGACAGTCTTTTCAGTGTGGCCATAAGCCCCTTCCACGTCATGGAAGATGGTAATCCCGCGGTGCATCTTGGCTTGAATGCCCTCAATGATATCCCCTGGATGTTCGGTAACAATCATTACTTGAAGCTTGTTATGCTGAGTGTAAACCGAATCAATAAAGCGGCCATTGACAAAAATGTTCAAAGCCGTGTACAGGGCTCTTGACCAGTCAAACAGAAAACCGGCAATCAAAACAATGATCAAGTTGACCAAGATATTGAACTTACCATAGTTCATGCCGGTCTTTTTCCGTACGACAATGCCCAAAATGTCCAAGCCCCCTGTTGAGATACCACTTTTTAGGGCCATCCCGGTACCGATCCCGTTGACTGCCGCACCAAAAATAGCGCAGAGAATCGGATCCAAACTCACATGAGTTGGCTGAATGAAACGCATCATGATCGTCGACATGGCAACCGCGAAGATGGTGTATCCGGTAAACTCATGCCCGATCTTGAGCCAAGCCAGAACAAACAGCGGGACGTTCAGCGCAAAGTACATGACTTCAGTTGGAATAGTAAACGGCAAATAACGACTGGTTACAGTATTGACGATTTGCGCAAAGCCAGTAATCCCAGATGAATAAATATGGCCGGGATGCCAGAAAAAGTTTAGGGCTACCGCCACCATCACCGAATAAAGAATGGCTGTCCCAATTTTTACCAAAAAACTGTTATTGCGTGAAAAGCGATTTAGATCCAAAACCTTCATTTCATGCTTTCCTCTCTGTCCTTAATAGGTCTGTAACCATTGAAGTTGATCCTCTATTCTGTTTGAAATCAAAGCAATAATTACCCTTTTTATGATACAGCTTTTCATTGCCTATTTGGCGAAAAACACCATTTTTAATACAAAAACGCCCGGTCTCATATAGAGACTGGGCGTTTTCATGCCTATTCGCAATAGAAATCTTTGAAAGACTATTGGTTCAATTCAGACAGGCTGTTGCTCTGGGAGCTGGCCACGCTTGAGTTGAATGCTGATTCAGAGCTAGATACGGAAGTACTGGTTGAAACAGAAGTTGCCGCACTTTGTTCAGTTGAGGTTGGGTCGCTCATGCTTGCAAGTTCTGAAGCCGACACTTGCAACTTTTCAAGTTCAGATTGTGAAACTGATGCGCTGACAGATGCCAGGTATTCAGAGTTGGCACTTTCTGAGTTGTCAACCGACGCGGTTACGGAGCCTTCAGATTCACTAGTAACCGAACCAACACTGGTGCTCGTGGAGTTTTGAGTCGTGGTGTTCGTCACGTTGGTAGTGTTGGTAGTAGCGTTCGTCGTACCCGTGGTAGTCCCAGTTGTACCAGTGGTACCGGCTGCCGTCGTAGTTGTCGTCGTAGTAGTTGCCGTGTTAGCCGTTGGCGTAATTACGGCTGAC
>NZ_BOCG01000612.1 GCF_016587775.1 Lactobacillus nasalidis
CTTTAAGCTGAGCGAAAAGCCTTTGTCAGATGAGTTTGGCGTTGTCAGCTACTTCAAAGAAAAAGGCCGTTATTACGTTGCCATCCCGTATAAGATCAAGGCTGAGGATGTTAAGCTGCTAGGCAAAACAGGCAAAGCTACCGCGGTTGACGTCAATGTTGGTCACTTTGATTACACGGGAGGCCGGGTGAACGTACTGCCTAAGAAGCTTGATAGAATTTATAAAAAAATCAAGCACTATCAAAGGCAGCTTGCCAAAAAGCAAGTCAAAAATGGAGAAGCTGCTTGCGAAAGCAAGAATTACTTGAAGACGAAAGCCAAGCTTCAAGCATGCTATCGCAAGGCAGGTAATATCCAAAATGACTTGATGCAGAAGTTTACGACTAAACTGGTTAATGACTACGACAAGATCGTGATCGAAAATCTGTCAGTTAAGGGCATGCTGATGAGCCACGTAGC
>NZ_BOCG01000613.1 GCF_016587775.1 Lactobacillus nasalidis
GGAAACGTAGTTGACCACAACCTGCTTGTTGACAGCCTTGACAGTGGCGGCCTGGGCTGCCGGAGCCTGGCTGCTGACTGCAACCGGGGCTACCAGGGCCAGGGCCATTAAAACTTTAACTAATAGATGCTTGAACTTCAAAACTTGATACCTTTTTCTATCTCAATTTTTTACGCAACATCTATAATAAGTTACCAATGTTACAGAACTGTTACAAAGCCAATACCAGATTGTTAAAATAAAGCCCAATTTAAAAAGGCCAGCGGTTTTCAGGGCCGCTGACCTTCTTTTTTATCGTTGTTATCATAAATTCAGCAGGAAATGATCAATCCGGACGGCCTAGATGATCCGCTTGGCGGTTGAAGGCCAGAAGTAGGAACTCAGATACTGCTTGCGCACCCCTTGGCTCGGGGTAGCCGCGTGAACGTACTGCCCGCCGCCGATGTAGATGCCGACGTGGTATGGTGAAGACTTGGAGCCCCAGAAGAGCAGGTCGCCCTTCTTCAGCTTGGAAGTGGAGACCTTGACCGTCTTCCCCTTCTTGACCTGGGTGTAGGTGGTCCGGGAAATGGACTTCTTGATCGCCTTCTTGTAAACGTACTGGGTCAAGCCTGAGCAGTCAAAGCTGTTGGGACCGGTAGCGCCGTAAACGTAGCGCTTGCCGACTTGTTTCTTGGCCAGGGAGACAACTTTGTTGCGCTTGGTCGTCGTGCTGGCGGCTTGGGCCTGGTGGCCGTTTGCCTGGCTGGCTGCCAGCGGCAGCAACAGGGCCAGCGCAAAAGTTAACTTGACTAAGATATGCTTGAACTGCTTCATTTCTTGATAACTCTCCTTCTTTATCTCTCGATGCTTATATCATAGCGGATGAGTGTTACAGGAAATTTACAGACCTTTTGCAGTTCCTTTAACAAGCTTTTGCAGTTTTTTAACATTCTGCAGAAAAAAAGGCAAAAAAAGACCCTGGCCAGAGGCCAGAGCCTTACTATCTTAACTTTAAGCGCGCAGCTTCTCGGAAGCTGAGCTGGAGCTTTCCGGAGCAGCAACGACTTCGTTGCGGGCATCAACCGCGCCGGCAGTTGCCATGTTGTGGAAGTTGTTGAAAGACAGGGAAATCATGTCTTCCAGGGCTGGTTCAGTGAATGAGCCCATGTGCGGGGTCAGGAGAACCCGCGGGTAAAGGTCCATCAATGACTGGACTTCCTGGTCGGGAACGTCGCTCTCGCAGTCAAAGTTGTGGCCCATGATCTTCTTTTCGCTGGAGATCACGTCAGCGCCGTAGCCGGACAGGTGGTTGCTGGAAACAGCAGCCGCGATGGCGGCTTCGTCAGCCAATTCGCCCCGGGCAGTGTTGACCAGGACCGCCCCCTCCTTCATCTTGCCGATGAAGTCAGCGTTGATCAGCTTGTCGTTCTTGCCTGGGAAGTACGGCACGTGCACGGACACGATGTCGCAAGTAGCCAGCAAGTCTTCTTCTGAAACAAAAGTACAGTACTGCTTTGCAAAGTCGGACGGGTACGGGTCATAGGCGTAGACTTCAGCGCCCAGGCCCTTCCACATCTTGCCTTCAACGGCCCCGATCTTGCCGGCCCCGTAGATGCCGACCTTCAGGCGGTTGAATTCCGTCGCAAAGTAGTCCGGGTGCATCCCGAAGTCCTGTTCATGGACATGATGGGCAGCTTCGCCAACGTGTCTGGACAGGGTCAGGCCCAAAGTAAAGGCCAGGTTGGCTACGGCGTACGGGGAGTAGTTTGGCACCCGGGCAACGGAGATCCCCAGGTCCTTGGCTGCTTCCAGGTCAAAGTGGTCCACGCCGACTGACCGGGTGAAGACCCAGGAGATGCCGTAGTCCTTGAACTGCTGCAGGTTGGTCCGGTCGCAGAGGCAGTTGCCCCGGACTAAGACAGCGTCGCAGTCCTTGGCTTGGGTGACGTTTTCCCGGTTCAAGTATTCAGGAATGAGCTTCAAGTCGTAGTCGTACTTGTTCAGTTTTTCAAAATAGCTTCTTTCAAGCGGCCTTACGCCGTAACATGCAATTCTCATCTTGAATACCTTCTTTTCATTGGACTTCACTTAACTTGTTTCAACAATTGTCCCTATTTTATTTAATTCCTTTCTCATTTACAAGCCCCTGGCTAAAGTTCTTAACAATTTAATTTTGCCCCGCTAATTTAAGCCTGGTAAGGGCTGACAGACTTTTCTTTCCGTAAATTTCTTCCTTAAAAGTTCAAAGTCTTCTTTTAATCTGCCCCCCTTTTTCGATCAAAGGGCAAAAGAAAAACGCCCCTGAGGCAGGTGCCTCAAGGACGCTGATTCGTTCATTTTGAAGTCTGGGCGGATTAGATGATCCGCTTGGCAGTTGATGGCCAGAAGTAGTAGCTCAGGCTCTGCTTGCGCACGCCCTGGCTTGGAGTTGCGGCGTGAACGTACTGGCCGTTGCCGATGTAGATGCCCACGTGGTATGGGGAGGACTTGGAACCCCAGAAGAGCAGGTCGCCCTTTTGCAGGGTCGCAGTCGAAACGGCAACCGTCTTGCCCTGGTGCACCTGGGTGTAGGTGGTCCGGGTGATGTACTTGCCGATGGCGTGGCTGTAAACGTAGCTGGTCAGACCAGAGCAGTCGAATGAGTTAGGACCGGTTGCCCCGTAAACGTAGCTCTTGCCGACTTCCTTCTTGGCCAGGGCAACGACCTTGTTGCGCTTGGTGGTCTTGGAGGCAGCTTGCACGGTATTGCTTTGCGCGTTGACAGTGGTTACGGCAGCGAAACCGGCGAAGGCCAGGGATACGGCTGCTAAAACTTTGGCTAATGACTTTTTGAACTTCAAAATGATTTACTTCCTTTTTCTTAACTTGATGTTTACCATCTTACAGGAGAAATATTTCAATTCTGTTTCAAAAAGGTCACACCTTTTTTACGCTTTATGAGAGAAAACTTAACTTAGCAGCTTTTTCACTAATTTGTCCAGGCTGGCCAGGCTGCTTTCCAGGTCGTCATTGACCAAAACATGGGCGCGGCTGGCCAGGTCGGCCGGCAGTTCGTTCAGCTCGCTGCCCTCAAGGCGCTTCTTGATCTGGTCCAGCGAATCGCCCCGGGCCGCCATCCGCTTGGCCAGCTCCTTTAAGCTGCAGGTCACGTAAAGGAAGTAGACCTGGCTGCCCAAAGCATCCAGGTAGGACCGGGCCCCTTTGATGTCAACGATCAGGCTGACCAGGTCGCTCTTTTCCCAGGCCCGCTCCAGACCCTCCCGGCTTGAGCCGTACTGGTAGTCCCCGTAGCTGACGTGCTCAAAGAAGTGCAGGCGGGCAAAAGATTCATCTGTTTCAAAGTAATATGCTGAATCGCTTTCGCCAGGCCGCTTGGGCCGGGTGGTGTGGGTGATCACCCGCGGAATCTGGTAGCGGCGGGTCAGGTAGTCGGACATGGTGGTCTTGCCGGCACCGCTGGGGCCGGCGATCAGAATTATTTTACGCAAAAAGGAATCTCCTAACTTGAATTTTTTCGACATATACTATATCATAGCCTAGTTGAAATTTTAACCTGTAGAAGTGAAGGAGACAGCAGATGAAGAAAGCCGATGTTGAATTAGGTGCAGTCGTTAACGCCAAGTCAGAAGAAGAACTGAAGAAGCAGTTCCAAGGCACGGTCGAAAAGATCTATGAAAATTCTGCCCTCCTGGCCATCACTTCTTTTGACGACGTTGACGCCTCTGCCGTTAGCGACCTCAACTACAAGCTGGTCGTTAACTTCAAGAACATGAAGCCGGCCCGGTCAGCCAAGAAGGCCAAGCCCCTCTCCACCAACAACGTGACCATCGAAAAGGTGGCCCCGACCATGAAGAGCGACGACAAGGACAAGAAAGCGCCGGCTAAGAAAAGCAAGTAACAGACTCCGCGGTTTTACCGCGGAGTTT
>NZ_BOCG01000614.1 GCF_016587775.1 Lactobacillus nasalidis
GCAAAAAATGGTATCAGCTGATTACTTGTACCGAACTGGTTGGGGCGCTTAATAGGCGCCTTTTTTATGCTCAAAAGCCCCGCATCTAATCACGGATGCGGGGCTTTCTGTTCTTACTGCTTGTTTTGATAATCCTTCAGTCCATCGGTCAACTTGTTCGTCAGCTTGATGAACTGATCCTTTTCTTCGTTGTTCAGGATGCTGTCGCACATTGCTTCCACTTCAGTATAGACTGCCATGCACTTATGTCGATCTGGTCAGCCACTGGATCAAGTCGGAATCGCAAGCATCCGCAACTTTAAGCGGACTAGGTCCTGTTCAAGGAATAGTAAGGATATACTCATGATTGTAATTGATGCATGGTGGAAGATTGAGATTAACCAATTCCATTCTTTTCTGATGGTGTTGATGAATTGAGTATGAATCTTAAGATGAGAGAAAATCCTTTTTTAAAGAAGCGTTTAGCTGTTCTATAGTAGGGGCATTTTTATATTTAGCAAATTCTTCAGTAGCTTTATTTGCTTCTGTTTCAGCAGCTTCTTGATCTAAGAATGCGGAATAAGAAATATAAGCGGGGTCAGATTCTGAATCTTTAAAGAAGATATTTGCTTGCTCATCCTTTCGATCAATGCGTGAAACGATAGCATTACATAAGACATTTACGTAGAATAAATCAATAGATTTACCATAAAAAGAAATTGATTTTTTCTGAGGTAAAACTACGCGAAGGTATTTTCCAATAGTTTTGTCTATGTTGTTATCTTTATCTAATATACACCTCAAACTTGTTAGCTTTGCAACATCTCGAATTTTTTTGTGCTTTACTAAGGACCAGTACAGCTTGTCAATTTTTAGATCAGACACATAAATATCCTTTAAACAGTTAGGTTTAATTATGAGGTGGCATTGGTCCTGAATCGCCTCAATTTTGGTTAATCGTATAACTTGTGCATTTAAGCTGTTAAGCAGTGGTACTAAACTATCGGTGTCAGTAATCAAGGATTTGATGAGGACAGAAATAGTTTGAAATTGATGAATTATGTCTTTGATTGATTTTCCCAAAGAGTAATCTAAATGATAGGTGACAACACAGTTTTGAGGGGTGGCTGATTTGTTAACTTTCATTTCCAACCATACTGGAAATTTCTTGTCTGAAAAAATAGTGTATTCTTGTTTGTTTTCCTCTAGATAGAGGACTATTTTCTGGACTTTACCCTTATTTTCTATAGGATAGTCAATTGTTTTAAATGGTTTTCCTATAATGACAGTACTATTTTCTCCTAATGGATCTTCGTTCAACTTGATACTGCTACCGGCATTTTCTAAAAAAATTCCTAGATTCTTGAGATTAGGAATCTTCTGTGGCTGACCGGTTTCTTCAATTTTTTCTAAAGTGGAATAGAAATCATTAGAAGAAAAGGAAATACTCAACGTGGGTTCTTGTAAGAATGTTTCTCTAAGCTTATTAGTCAATTGTTTACCAGTCTTTCTTGATTTCACTAAGAGTGATAATTTTGCTAATTAATAATTCTTTGTCTATGTTTGTATAATTTGATAGGCTTTCAAAGATTTTTTCAATTTCTTTAATTAAGAGGATTCGAGCATTGTTGTCAGGAACGATCAAATATTGAATGTCGCTGAAGGTAAATGGCAATCCAGTGTTCTTGTACCCAGGTTGACTAATTGCTTCGTTTAGTCTATCGATAATCTTTTGATCTGACACGGTTACATACATTCTGCTAATAGAGAGTTTTTGTGCTGTTGAAACAGAAGGCACATATCTCCATTCACATTCGTCGTTAAAATTTTTCCAGACAGTTACCCTATAGACATCATCTTCAATTTGGATTTTACGTTCCATTTCTCCATGAAGAGGTTTTAAGTAACACAAGCGATTGATATAATCTTCAGAGACTTCATCGGGCAGATCATCATATTTTACTAAAGTGTTTATGCTTTTAGAAAGAGTATTATTTACGTAAGATGTATTCTCTTGGACGTAGTTAATTGGCTCTAATTCATGCCTCTTTCCCCATTCTTTAGAGAAGGAAATTGCGTACTCCCCATACAATTCGGGATGAGTATTTTCAGCCTCTATTCTTTGCCTAATCTTCTTCTTTATTCTTTTAGGTTTTATGACTTGCAGATCGAATGAAGTAACTAGGTTATGCATTGGAATATCGCAGAAACATTTTTCTAAGACATAGATGTCCCTGATTTTTCGCCTATTAAGCCGTAAATTCAGATATTCGATGTTTTCTTTGCAATAGCGAGGAGCTAGGTACTGATTTTTTAGAGCTTGATAAAGATATTCAGGCTTGGACATAAAATGGAATAAGGTATTTGCGCTCTGGACATAGTCACTCTCATTCTGAAAGTTAGCTTTTTGAATGTTCACTTGTAAACCTTCTTTGAAATTTGAATTAGGTATAGAGTAAGCAATGTGTGTGGGATTAAATGAAAAATGATCTTAACTTTTGAGTTAATAATTGATCAAACCCACAGAAAATGTCTGTCAGATAAATAGCTTACTTGCTCTACTCTTGTTGGTATCTTAAAAAGGGAGTCCCATCTAATCTTCGTTGATGACATTTTCGAGGTATGAGTCAAGAGCAGCTTTTAAATTTTGCTTGATTTTTGGATGATTAGAGCTTTCAACTACTACAGTGTAAAGATCGTTCACAAGAGGAGAAATGGTTTCGGTCCCTTTGTTGCTACACAGCTCTTGTTGCTCTGTCTTGTTTGAAATCCAGAGCTCTTTTGCATACGCGTTTGGATCTCCGACTTGATGTACTAATTTACAGATGCTCATTAGATAGAGGGTTGTATCGTTATTTAATTGCAGATAGAAGCAGTCATCCGCAATACAAGTTTGATTGCCAAAAGTTCTAGATTCAAAAACCGGTCTTGTAACCTCTTCCGGATACTCTACTTCGGTGGGAACCATAAATGTTTTCACCGAGAACAAAGGATGACCAGTATTTCCATTTTCATCTGGCTGAATATAGTTTAAAGAGTCTGCAGTTTCAACATTCCAATCAAGCTTATCACTGGTTGTATCAGTTATTAATCTTTCAAGAAGATTCTTTAGGTACTGTTCCGTAGGCGTTAATGCTGACAGATCAGTTTTTAAAAGTGTGTCTACACTAACATTTAATTCATTGGCTACGTTAAGAACGAATTCAATACCTGGTTTGAAACTCCCATCTTTTGTCCGGGAAATGTAGCCTGTGCTAACCCCAGCAGCAGTTTCAAGTTCCCCAATTTTTTTATTTTGCTGGGAAGCTAAGTAAGATATGTTGTTAAACATGACTTTTGAGTCAAACGAGTTAACCATTTTTAGATAGTCCTTTCTATGTTTGAATAGTGTTCTGTGCGTTAGCACTTCCATAGAAAAATCTGTTTTGTCACCACGATATTACTACTTGTTGGCGGATAATTCAACAATAAGCAAGTGACTTTGCCGAAAATTCAAAAGTCGCTAATTAATTGAACATTTAGTAAATAAGCGCACCAAAGGGATACAGTCCCTATATCTCCATCTCGTCAAAGGGGAGTACAATACCTTAAAAATAAATCCCAGCACTTCGGTGCTGGGATTTTTTACTGCTTGTTTTGATAATCCTTCAGTCCATCGGTCAACTTGTTCGTCAGCTTGATGAACTGATCCTTTTCTTCGTTGGTTAGGATGCTGTCGCACATTGCTTCCACTTCAGTATAGACTGCCATGCACTTGGGGTAGAGCTTCTTGCCGGTTTCCGTGAGCAAAAGTCGGTAGTAGCGGCCG
>NZ_BOCG01000615.1 GCF_016587775.1 Lactobacillus nasalidis
ACCGCCGGTCCATGCTGGAATATCTGAACCACCACAGCTTCGGCCGGGTGCACCCAGCCGACGTGGCCCGACTGGCGACTTTTTCAGCCGCGGCCGTCAAGTATCCCGAATGCCATCTGACCTACCGCCTGTCGATTCAAGGGGAGTACCATACCCTTTTTGCCCATTCCAAGCGGATCAAGAAGGAAGACGGGACCATCCTGTTGATCGTGTCCTACTTTGACCTGGGCAACGACCAGACCCAGCAGTCAAAAGAGCAGGTCATGTCGCCGGACCTCGACCTCTTGACCGGCCTGCCGAACTCCAGCTATTTCAACAAGTACGGCAACGACTTTTTGCAAAAGCTCTTGAAAAAGACCGGCAGCGTCGACGTCATCTATTTCGACATTTCTTCCTTGCGCTCTTATAACGACCAGTTCGGCTTCCTGCAGGGCAACGTGCTCATTCAAAACTGCGCGGAAATCATCCAAAGCAGCTTCCCGGAGGGCTTGACCCTCCGCTATGTCGATGACTCCTTCCTGACCATCGCCGCCTCCGGCCAGCTCAAGCGGCTGCTGCCGGACATCCAGAAGCGGATCGCTTCTGAGGCAGCTGACCGGGTCACGACCGTCAAGGCCGGCGTCTTCAGAATGAAGGAAG
>NZ_BOCG01000616.1 GCF_016587775.1 Lactobacillus nasalidis
CAGCAGCCATTGTTGAATACAACAGCCACCTGCAGGTGGCCCAAGCAGCAGCGGCTACGTCACAGATTCAGACCTTGTCAAACACGAAGTACTTCAACAACAGTAGTTCTAGCTACAGTGAGAAGGATACCAGCACCAACACCAGCATCATCTACGGCAACCAGAGCTATTCATACTACACCGGTGACTACAGCGGCAGCGGTGCTAACGTAAGTCAGACCACGATTGGCTTTGACGCCAAGACGGGTAAGACGACCTACTTGATCGAAATCAACCCGGCCGGTACGGCCAGCGGCACGCAGAGTGTTACTATTTCTGGCTTGTCCGCCGGCTCAACGGTTAAGGTGTACAAGACGAGCTCAGCCTACTTGAAGACGCAAGATGTCAGCACGGTAGCTGATCAATTAAATGACCAGGACAACTTCAGTCAAGTGTCGGTTGACGGTGACGTCTCCAACGGACAAACCAGTTTCAGCGTGAATACTGACAAGACAACTGGCTACTGGTTCTTCACCAACACGGAATCCGGCTACTACTCATATGTAGCTGTAGTAGAAACTCAAGTTGATACGGCAACTGCCAGCGCAGTGACGACGACTGTTCAGCAAGATTACCAGACCGCAGACGTAACGACCACTTTTGACGCCAGCCAGTACCAGGCAGATAGTGAATCCATGTCGACTGAGGCTTCAGGGTCAATTGGAGAGAGTCTGTCAACTTCTGTTTCAGAACATGAATCTCAGTCCAAGTCAGTCAGCGAGGCTGCTTCAGAAAGCGAATCAACCAGTAAGTTCCTGTCTGAAAGCAGCAGCCAGTCAGTTTCTGCTGCGGAATCAGAAAGTACGGCCAACAGCCTGTCAGAGTCTGTCCGCTTGAGCACTTCGGCTTCTGAAAGCGAACGTGCTGAATCTGCCAGCTTGAGTACTTCAGCTTCTGAAAATGAACTTGCGAAAAAGGACGCGGAAGCCAGCTTGAGTCTGCAGGACCGGGATGCTTCACTTTTGGCAAGCAAGGAAGACGCGGAAGATGCTTCAGAAAGCGCCAGTGCGTCAACCAGCACCAGTTTGTCAGAACAAGAGGAAGCTTCCTTGTCAGCCAGTGCTTCAGAATCATTGTCTAAAGAAGAAGCCAGCTTGTCAGAAAGCACGTCAACCAGCGTTTCAGCAGTGGCTTCTGCCTCAGCCTTAGCTTCTGCTTCAACTTCACAGTCAATCAAGGCTTCACAAAGTACCAGCAGATCAAGAGCTGAGAACTACTCCTTGAGCGTTGCGGACTCCATGAGCACTTTGGCCAGCCAGACGGTAGCCAACAAGGGCTTCTTGCTGTACGAAATTAAGAATACGACTCTCGGCAGCGGCTTCTACAGCGCGAAAACTCTGTCAGACCTTAAAGGGTACATGAACTTGTCAACTGGGGTTATTACCTGGGAAGTAACTTACCAGCCAAAAGTCCAGTCAGGACAAGACGCATACTTTGGTTTCTTCGTAAACAGCATGTCTGGTTTGGAAAAAGCTGACAACATTACTGTTTACTCAGTTGCTACTGGCGCGGTGGTAGCGGCCTACAGCTCAAGCAGCAGCAACAACACGCTGTACAACGTCAACAACACTTTTACTACCAAGCAGCCGCTGGGCTTTAACGTTAACAGTTCCCACGTCGACGAAAGCAAATTCTATGGTCGTTACTACGGGGATGCTTATACGACTAGCAATAAGATTGATACATCAAGTGGCGTCGTAGTTACTTTTACTACTAAGATCCCAACTGAGAATTTGAGCGACTTCGCGTCAATCGTCAACAACGTCCTCGTTGAAGTTCAAGCAGACGAAAGTGCAAGTTCATCGGTTGTGCACGCTACTGGTGCTGAACGAAACTCTGGGCAAAATAACCTGGGTGCCATCATGGCGGGTTACAAGAACTCATACGTTAAGGATGGTTTTGATAACTCCAATAGTGAAGCCCAGTCTCAATCAGTCAGCCGGTCAACTTCTGAATCACAAAGCCAGTCAGAAGAAGCTGAACGCAGCAAGTCAGTTTCAACTAAGCAAAGTGAAGAAGACAGCCGCAGTGACAGGCGGTCCAAGTCATTGGATGAAAGCTCATCCGAATCGGCTTCAAGAAGCGAATCAGCATCCAAGTCAGCAGAAGAATCTGCTTCAATCAGCGAGTTTAAGAGTACGAGCAGATCACTTTCTAGAAGCGAATCTAGCGCCATGCGAGACTCAGTTTCCAACTCAATTTCAGAGAGCAAGTCCTTATCGACTTCATTGAGCGATTCTATCTCTAACTCTGAATCTGAAAGCATCAGTGAAGAAGCAAGCAAGAGTGAATCGGTCAGTGCAAGTGAATCTGCAAGTATTAGCCGGAGTGAGTACGAATCTACCAGCAGCTCACAGTCAGAAAGCCAGTCAAGAAGTATTGCTTCCGAATCTGACAGTGAAAAGAAGGAAAGAGACGCACAGAGCTTGAGCCAGCAGATTTCTGAAAGCGAAAGTGCTTCTAAGGCTAGTGAATCTACATCCAAGTCACTTAGTGAATCTACATCCAAGTCGCTTAGTGAATCTAAGTCAACTAGCTTGAGCCAATCGGTTTCAGCTTCTCAAAAATTAAGTGAATCTGTATCTGCTTCAAAGAGTGCGAGTGAATCAAAATCGTCCGCTCTCAGCCAAAGCCTGTCTACTGCGGTTAGCCAAAGCAAGTCGGCCAGCCAGAGCGTTTCAGCTTCTAAGTCAGCTTACTTGAGTGAATCTGCAAGCCTGTCAGGAAGCATAGCTGAATCAACCAGTACCAGTAGATCCGTCAGTGCTTCTGTCAGCCAGTCTAAGAGCAAGTCTGAATCTGAATCAGCAAGTACGTCACTGAGTGAAGAAATTTCTAAGGTTAAGTCTGAATACGAGTCTGACTCAACTAAGATTTCTGAACGTTTAAGTACGATTGAATCAGCTAGCTTGTCAACTGCAATTTCAAAGGGTACGATCAGCAGCGAAGAGGCTTCTAAGAAGCTTTCGGAAGCTGAAAGTAAATCGGTTTCGGTTTCTCAAAAGCTGAGTGAATCTACTAGTGAATCAATAAAGAACAGTGAATCTGTAAGTGCCTCAAAGAGTGCTAGCGAAAGCACGAGTAAATCTGCCGCCAGTGTAAGTTCTAGCGAAAGCACGAGTAAATCTGCCGCCAGTGTAAGTGCTAGCGAAAGCACGAGTAAATCCGCTGCCAGCGTAAGTGCTAGTGAAAGCACGAGTAAATCCGCTGCCAGTGTAAGTGCTAGCGAAAGCACGAGTAAATCCGCTGCCAGCGTAAGTGCTAGTGAAAGCACGAGTAAATCCGCTGCCAGTGTAAGTGCTAGTGAAAGCACGAGTAAATCCGCTGCCAGCGTAAGTGCTAGCGAAAGCACGAGTAAATCCGCTGCCAGCGTAAGTGCTAGCGAAAGCACGAG
This sequence comes from Lactobacillus nasalidis, assembly GCF_016587775.1. Classification (GTDB taxonomy): domain Bacteria; phylum Bacillota; class Bacilli; order Lactobacillales; family Lactobacillaceae; genus Lactobacillus; species Lactobacillus nasalidis. Next base: position 3,434 of record NZ_BOCG01000616.1, read on the forward strand.
TAAATCCGCTGCCAGTGTAAGTTCTAGCGAAAGCACGAGTAAATCTGCCGCCAGTGTAAGTTCTAGCGAAAGCACGAGTAAATCCGCTGCCAGTGTAAGTTCTAGCGAAAGCACGAGTAAATCCGCTGCCAGCGTAAGTGATAGTATTAGCAGATCCGCCGAATCCGCTGCAAGCGTGAGCGCAAGTGAATCCGAATCAACTTCAGAAAGCGAATCAGAATCAGCTTCAGTGAGCGAGTCCGAGTCTGAGAGTGAATCAATCTCAACGAGCGAGTCCGAATCGACTTCTACTAGCGAATCAGACTCGACTTCAGTGAGCGAGTTCGAGTCTGAGAGTGAATCAATCTCAACGAGCGAGTCCGAATCGACTTCTACTAGCGAATCAGACTCGACTTCAGTGAGCGAGTCCGAGTCTGAGAGCGAATCGATCTCAACGAGCGAGTCCGAATCAACTTCGGAAAGCGAATCAGAATCAGCTTCAGTGAGCGAGTCCGAGTCTGAGAGTGAATCGATCTCAACGAGCGAGTCCGAATCAACTTCAGAAAGTGACTCAGAATCAGCTTCAGTGAGCGAGTCCGAGTCTGAGAGTGAATCGATCTCAACGAGCGAGTCCGAATCGACTTCTACTAGCGAATCAGAATCGACTTCAGTGAGCGAGTCCGAGTCTGAGAGTGAATCAATCTCAACTAGCGAGTCTGAATCGACTTCTACTAGCGAATCAGAATCGACTTCAGTGAGCGAGTCCGAGTCTGAGAGTGAATCGATCTCAACTAGCGAGTCCGAATCAACTTCGGAAAGCGAATCAGAATCAGCTTCAGTGAGCGAGTCCGAGTCTGAGAGTGAATCGATCTCAACGAGCGAGTCCGAATCAACTTCAGAAAGTGACTCAGAATCAGCTTCAGTGAGCGAGTCCGAGTCTGAGAGTGAATCGATCTCAACGAGTGAGTCCGAGTCAACTTCGGCAAGTGAATCCGAGTCCACTTCAACGAGTGAATCAGAATCCACTTCAACGAGTGAATCAGAATCCACTTCAGCAAGTGAATCAGAATCCACTTCAGTAAGCGAGTCCGAATCCACTTCGACAAGTGAATCCGAGTCCACTTCAACGAGCGAATCCGAGTCCACTTCAACGAGTGAGTCCGAGTCCACTTCAGCAAGTGAATCAGAATCCACTTCAACGAGTGAATCAGAATCAGAATCCACTTCAGAGAGTGAATCAGAATCCGAGTCAACTTCGGCAAGTGAATCCGAGTCCACTTCAACGAGTGAATCAGAATCAGAATCCACTTCAGAGAGTGAATCAGAATCCGAGTCCACTTCGGCAAGTGAATCCGAGTCCACTTCAACGAGTGAATCAGAATCAGAATCCACTTCAGAGAGTGAATCAGAATCCGAGTCCACTTCGGCAAGTGAATCCGAGTCCACTTCAGCAAGTGAATCAGAATCCACTTCAGTAAGCGAGTCCGAATCCGCTTCGACAAGTGAATCCGAGTCCACTTCAGCAAGCGAGTCGGAATCCACTTCAGCAAGTGAATCAGAATCCACTTCAGTAAGCGAGTCCGAATCCACTTCGACAAGTGAATCCGAGTCCACTTCAGCAAGCGAATCAGAATCCACTTCAACGAGTGAATCAGAATCAGAATCAACTTCAGAGAGTGAATCCGAGTCCACTTCAACGAGTGAGTCCGAGTCCACTTCAGCAAGCGAATCTGAATCCACTTCAGAGAGTGAATCAGAATCTGAATCCACTTCAGAGAGTGAATCAGAATCCGAGTCCACTTCAGCAAGCGAGTCGGAATCAACTTCGGCAAGTGAATCCGAGTCAACTTCAGTAAGCGAGTCCGAGTCCACTTCAACGAGCGAATCCGAGTCAACTTCAGCAAGTGAATCAGAATCCACTTCAACGAGCGAATCCGAGTCCACTTCAACGGGTGAGTCCGAATCAACTTCAACGAGCGAATCCGAGTCCACTTCAGCAAGCGAGTCGGAATCAACTTCGGCAAGTGAATCCGAGTCAACTTCAGTAAGCGAGTCCGAGTCCACTTCAACGAGCGAATCCGAGTCAACTTCAGCAAGCGAGTCGGAATCAACTTCGGCAAGTGAATCAGAGTCAACTTCAGTAAGCGAGTCCGAGTCCACTTCAGCAAGCGAGTCGGAATCAACTTCGGCAAGTGAATCAGAATCCACTTCAACGAGCGAGTCCGAGTCCACTTCAGCAAGCGAATCGGAATCCACTTCAGCAAGTGAATCAGAATCAACCTCAGTAAGCGAGTCCGAATCCACTTCGACAAGTGAATCCGAGTCCACTTCAACGAGCGAGTCCGAGTCCACTTCAGCAAGCGAATCGGAATCCACTTCAACGAGTGAATCAGAATCTGAATCAACTTCAGAGAGTGAATCAGAATCCGAGTCCACTTCGGCAAGTGAATCGGAATCCACTTCAACGAGCGAATCAGAATCCGAGTCCACTTCAGCAAGTGAATCAGAATCAACTTCAGAGAGCGAATCAGAGTCCACTTCAGCAAGTGAATCAGAATCAACGTCAGTGAGCGAATCCGAATCCGCATCAGAATCCGAGAGTGAATCAGTATCAATCAGCGAATCAGAATCCACTTCAGCAAGTGCATCTGAATCCACTTCAACGAGCGAATCCGAGTCAACTTCAACGAGTGAGTCCGAATCCACTTCAACGAGCGAATCTGAGTCCACTTCAGCAAGCGAGTCGGAATCAACTTCGGCAAGTGAATCAGAGTCAACTTCAGTAAGCGAGTCCGAGTCCACTTCAACGAGCGAATCCGAGTCCACTTCAGCAAGTGAATCAGAATCAACTTCAGAGAGCGAATCAGAATCAACGTCAGTAAGTGAATCAGAATCAACTTCCGCAAGTGAATCAGGTTCAACGAGCGCAAGCAGCTCCGAATCCACTTCAACGAGTGAGTCTGGTTCAACAAGCACAAGTGGTTCCGAATCCACTTCAACAAGTGCATCTGGCTCCACGAGCGTAAGTGGTTCCGAATCTACTTCAACAAGTGAATCTAGCTCAACGAGCATAAGTGGTTCCGAATCAACTTCCACGAGTGCATCTGGCTCCACGAGCGCAAGTGGTTCCGAATCAACTTCAGCAAGTGAATCTGGCTCAACGAGCGCAAGCAATTCTGAATCCACTTCAACAAGCACAAGTGGTTCCGAATCAGCTTCCTCCAGTGAGTCTGGCTCAACGAGCACCAGCGGCTCCGAATCAACTTCCTCCAGTGAGTCTGGCTCAACGAGCACAAGTGGCTCTGAATCTACTTCAACAAGTGAATCTAGCTCAATGAGCACAAGTGGTTCCGAATCCACTTCAGCAAGTGAATCTGGTTCAACGAGTGCAAGCGGCTCCGAATCAACCTCTGCAAGTGAGTCTGGCTCAACTAGTGCAAGCAATTCCGAATCCACTTCAACAAGCGTATCTGGTTCAACGAGCACCAGCGGTTCCGAATCCACTTCAACAAGTGAATCTAACTCAACGAGCACCAGCGGTTCCGAATCAGCTTCAGCAAGTGAATCTAACTCAACGAGTACCAGCGGTTCCGAATCAGCTTCAGCAAGTGAATCAGGTTCAACGAGCGCAAGCAACTCCGAATCCACTTCAACGAGTGAATCTAGTGCATCGGCAAGTGCATCTGAGTCAACTTCAACGAGTGAATCCAGTGCCTCCGCAAGCGCATCTGAGTCAACTTCAGTAAGTGAGTCAAGTGAGTCAGCGAGTGCATCCGAATCCACTTCAGCAAGTGAGTCCAGTGCCTCCACGAGCGCATCCGAATCCACTTCCACAAGTGAATCTAGTGCCTCCGCAAGCGCATCCGAATCCACTTCCACGAGTGAATCCAGTGCCTCCGCAAGCGTATCCGAATCTACTTCAACGAGTGAGTCCAGCGCCTCTGCAAGCGCATCTGAATCAACTTCCACGAGTGAGTCCAGTGCCTCCACGAGTGCATCCGAATCAACTTCAGCAAGTGAGTCCAGCGCCTCCGCAAGCGCATCCGAATCTACTTCAACGAGTGAGTCCAGTGCCTCCACGAGTGCATCCGAATCCACTTCAGCAAGTGAGTCCAGCGCCTCCGCAAGTGCATCCGAATCTACTTCAACAAGTGAGTCCAGCGCTTCCGCAAGTGCATCCGAATCCACTTCAACAAGTGAGTCCAGTGCCTCCACGAGTGCCTCAGAATCCACTTCCACGAGTGAATCTAGTGCGTCAGCGAGCGCATCCGAATCCACTTCCACGAGTGAATCCAGTGCGTCGGCAAGCGCATCAGAATCTACTTCCACGAGTGAATCTAGTGCATCAGCAAGCGTATCCGAATCCACTTCAGCAAGTGAGTCCAGCGCATCAGCAAGTTCATCCGAATCCACTTCCACGAGTGAATCTAGTGCATCAGCAAGCGCATCTGAATCCACTTCCACGAGTGAATCTAGCGCGTCAGCGAGCGCATCCGAATCTACTTCAGCAAGTGAGTCCAGTGCGTCAGCAAGCGCATCCGAATCAACTTCAGCAAGTGAATCCAGTGCCTCCGCAAGCGCATCCGAATCCACTTCCACGAGTGAGTCTAGCGCCTCCGCAAGCGCATCAGAATCAATTTCCACGAGTGAATCTAGTGCGTCAGCGAGCGCATCCGAATCAACTTCAGTAAGCGAATCCGGTTCAAGCTCCACGAGTGCATCTGAATCAACTTCATCAAGTGAATCAAGTTCAGGCTCCGCAAGCAGCTCTGAATCAGTTTCAACAAGTGCATCTGAATCAACTTCAACAAGTGAAACGAGTGCCTCCACGAGCAACTCAGAATCTACTTCGACAAGTTCATCCGGTTCAGCGTCCACGAGCGCATCCGAATCGACTTCAACGAGTGAATCTGGTTCAAGCTCCACGAGCGCATCCGAATCAACTTCAGTAAGTGAATCCGGTTCAAGCTCCACGAGTGCATCTGAATCAACTTCAACAAGTGAAACGAGCGCTTCCACGAGCAGCTCAGAATCTGCTTCAACGAGTGAATCCAACTCGGTTTCTGTCTCAACTAGCGAGAGCACGAGTACTAGTGAATCACTCAGTGCTAGCGTCTCTGTAAGCACTAGTGAATTTCAAAGCTTGAGTAGCTCCACGAGCACCAGTGAATCTTTAAGCACGTCAACTAGTCAAAGTCAATCCGCCGCTAATGTGCCGTCAGCCGTAATTACGCCAACGGCTAACACGGCAACTACTACGACGACAACTACGACGGCAGCCGGTACCACTGGTACAACTGGGACTA
>NZ_BOCG01000617.1 GCF_016587775.1 Lactobacillus nasalidis
ACGACCCAGTCGCGGCCGGCAGCTGAACCGGCATATGTCGCCGGAGACACTTCCAGCTGGCTGAACCGCCACTTGCTGGCAACGGGCAAGATCAGCTTCAGCGTCGGAAAATTCAGATAGCCGCTGTAAGCAACTCCTTGAACCCGGATTGTTGCCTTTGCAGGTCGCTTAGCCCTTTGCCTCTGGCCTTTGAGCGTCTGCACGACTGTCCTGGCAGAACTGCCGGCTTGGTAGTCTTCAATTAAGTTGTGGGCTAGCAGCAGACCAGCCAGCAAGATAAAGATGGCTCCCAGCGCCATTTTGATTCTGCCTTTTTCCTTCATCTTTTGCCTTTCTCTTGATCAACCCAGCCCCAGATGAACAAGATCAAGCCAGCCAGGGCCAGCAGCGGGATCGGCCAGTTCAGCTGGCCCTTCTGCCAAATTAAAAGTCGTCTAATCTAATTATTCTAAAATAGATATGCAGACAGATGCAAAATGTACGTAATTATTGCAACAATGCTAATCGATTGATTTTTTTACGCAAAAAAACAGGACTTTTCCATGCTGCTGGAAAAGTCCTGGTCTTTTTTTACATTAACAACTTATATTAATAGTTTGACAAGCAAAACTACTTATATTTGATGACGATCTTGGTACCGACCTTCAGCTTGCCTGAAGTCCGTTGACCATAAAGCCAGCGGGCATCGCTGAGTGACAGACGGATGCAGCCTGAAGAGTCAGGCTTGGTCCCCAGCACCGTCAAGTGGGCCGTGCTGCCAACGCCGCCGTAACCGTAGTGGTAGCCGCCATAAGAAATCCCGGAGCCG
>NZ_BOCG01000618.1 GCF_016587775.1 Lactobacillus nasalidis
CGCCCGGGCGCTGGTGCAGGGCCAGGGCCGCCGGAATATAGCGCACCGCGTCAACGTCAGCCTTGGCTGCCTGGGTCATCCGCCGGCGGGTATAGGTCGACAGCGACTCCAGATAGCGCCTGGAGCCTTCAGCATACAGGATTCCCAAAGCTAAAGACGATTTGCCGGATCCCGAAACACCGGCAATCCCCGTAATCTTGTTTAAAGGAATATCAACATCGATATTTTTCAGATTGTGCACGCGGGCACCGCGCACCTCAATATGATCGACCAATCTTCCACCTGCTTTCTCATGCTACGCGTATTTCTTGATGACGGCCATCATGGTCGCCCCGTAATTGGCCAGCTTGGCATCCCCGACCCCGCTGCACTGGAGGAATTCTTCCGGGGTCTGCGGCTTCATGGCCGCCATGTCCCTAAGAGAGCGGTCTGAAAAGATGACAAAAGGCGGCACGCCCCGCTTCTGCGCCAGGGCGCGTCTGGTCTTTCTGAGCGCTTCAAACAGCTCCTGGTCGTCTTCTGCTGCGGCCTGGCGCTGCGGCTTGGCCTCCTGGCGGCGCTTGACCCGGGCCTTGTCATCCAGCACGTCCCAGCCCCGGTTGGTCACGTGCACCAGCGGATAGCGGTCGCCAACCAGCTGCAGGTAGCCCTTTGAAATCAAATAGTCCAGCAGGCTGCTGATGTCGGCCTGCTTTTCGCCCTTCAAAAGTCCGTAGTGGGCGCATTCGTCAGCGCCGATCTCGCTGATCTTCTTGACCTTGGAACCGGCAACCGCCTGGGCAACCAGTTTCTTTCCATAGCGGCCGTCCAAGTCATAAACCATGCCGATGATCGCCTTGGCCTCAGCCGTCACGTCCTGGAAGTCCCCGCTTCTTAAGCAGTTGCTGCACTTGCCGCAAGGCGGGCAGTCCTGGCCAAAGTAGCGCACGATAAACTGCTGGAGGCAGTCGTCCGTGTTGGCATAGTCACTGATCGTCTGCAGCTTCTGGTACTGGACCTGCCGGTAGGCTTCATCTGCTTCGGAATTGTCAATGAACCAGCGGAACTGCCGCAGGTCGCTGGGGTGAAAGAGCATCACGGCCTCGCTCTCCAGCCCGTCTCTGCCGGCCCGGCCGGCTTCTTGATAGTAGGCCTCCAGGTTTTTGGCACTGTTGGCGTGAATGACGAAACGGACATTGCTCTTGTCGATCCCCATGCCAAAAGCGTTGGTGGCCACAATCAAGGGGATGCGGTCGTATTGAAAGTCATCTTGCACCATGGCCCGGTCTTCGTTGGACATCCCGGCATGGTAGGCAGCAACTTCAAAGCCTTCCCGGCGCAAAAACTCAGTTAAGGCCTCAACCTTTTTCCGGGTGTTGGCATAGATGATTCCCGCCTCACCCTGGTGCTGCTTCAAGTAGTTTACGATGTAGGCCCGGCTGTTTTTGGGCGCGTTGACCAGCTTGAAGTGGAGATTTTTTCTTTCAAAACTGGTAATGACAAAATTCTGCTCGGAAATATCCAGCTGCTGGCCGATGTCTTCCCGGACCGCCTTGGTGGCCGTGGCCGTCAGCGCCAGGACGTTCGGATGCGTGTGCAGGGCATTGATGCCGTCTTTCAGCTTGCGGTAGGCCGGCCGGAAGTCATGGCCCCACTGGGAAATGCAGTGGGCCTCGTCAATGGCAACCAGGTTGACCTCCAGGAAATTGAGCTGGTAGCGGAAGTAGTCCATCTCCATGCGTTCCGGTGTAACGTAGAGCAGCTTGATTTTTCCCTCATAGCAGGCCCTTAAGATCGGGTTGACGTCTTCCTGGGCAGTCGAGCTGTTCAAGGCCGCGGCAGGAATGCCGTATTCGCGCAGACTGTCGACCTGGTCCTTCATCAAGGAGATCAAGGGCGAAATGACCACGGTCGTTCCGGGAATCATCAAGGCTGGAATCTGGTAGCACAGGGACTTGCCGCCCCCGGTCGGCATCACCGCCAGGACGTTTTCGCCGCGGAATACTTTTTCGATTATTTCTCTTTGACCCGGCCGGAAACTGTCGTAGCCAAAATATTTCTTTAAAACCTGCTGTGGATCAAGCAAGCTCGCTCCCCCTTTAATTCACTGTTTTTTATCTATGATAACCAAAAAAAGATGCAAAAGCATCTTTTAGTTGACCCGGTTGACCGGAACTCCGTCAACCAGGAAGGAAACAATATTGTGACTGGCCTCTTTCAAGACGCTGCGCCGCGATTCCCGGGTAGCGCTGCCGGCGTGTGGGGTCAAAATTACGTTGTCCAGCTGGCAGAATTCCCGGTTAAAGTCCGGCTCTTGTTCAAAAACATCCAGGCCGGCGCCGGCGATGCGGCCGCCTTTCAGTGCCCGCAAAAGCGCCGCTTCATCGACCAGGCTGCCCCGGGAAGTGTTGATCAAAAATGCCGTTGGCTGCATCATGCTCAAGGCCGCCTCATCAATCACGTGGTAGGTTTCCGGCGTGGCCGGAGCGTTTAAGCTGACGTAATCGGCCCGGCTGAGCAGGTCGGCCAGCGGAACGTAGCTGACGCCCAGGGCGTGCTCTTCATCATCTGAGAGGCGGTGGCGGTTGTGGTAGAGAATGTTCATTCCGAAAGTCCGCGCGTAGCTGGCCAGGGTCTTGCCGATTCTGCCCATGCCGAAAATTCCCAGCGTCTTGCCCACCGGACTCTGCCCCTGGTTCTGGGCCAGGGCCGTGTCCAAAAACTTGCCTTCCTGCATGGCCTGGTTGTATAAAACCAGCTTGCGGCTCAAAGCCAGCAGCAGGGTAAACGCCATTTCAGCAGTTGGCTGCATTACGCTGGCCGGGCAGTTGGCAACAATGATCCCCTGGCTGCTGGCGTAGTCAACGTCGATGTGGTCAAAACCGACCCCGCTGGCGGAAACGATCTTGAGCTTTTCCCCCGCGGCCAGCAAGTCCTTATCAACGGGCAGCTTGCCGGTAATCAAGCCGTCGTATTCGCCCAAGTGGTCCAGGTACCAGGCCTTGTCTGCCTCAACCGGCGCGTAGGTAACCGCGCAGGCTTTTTCCAGTTCTGGCAATTGTTTGACTGTCAGACCAGCTACTAAAACTTTTGCCTTTTCCATTCTTATACTCCTTCTTCAACTGCCGGGTCGTGACTGCCTTTGAGGGCTGCCGTGTGCTCAGGCTTGAAATAGATCCTTTCGGCATTGGCAAAGCAGATGTCCGTCAGTTCTTTTTCTGAAAAAATTCCTGAATCTTCCAGCCAGGAATACAGCTGCCCGTAATCATTGAAAGTCGCCGACCACGGCCCGTCGCTGCCCCACAAGAGCCGGCCGGCCCCGACGGCTTCCTTGGCCAGGGATACGGCCTGCTGGCAGAAAGGATACGGGTAAGTGCGCTCACTTGCAATGTCCTGCATCGCCGCCAAGTCAAAACTGACGTTGGCCAAAGGCGCCAGCAGGTCCAGCTCTTTTTCCAGCTCATCCAGCCTGCCTGGCAGTGGGAAAGACAGGTGGCAGAGCACAAAGTCCAGGTCCGGATAGCGCCGGGCCAGACGGGCCAAAGCAAGCGGCTGGTGGCTGGCCTGGCGCAAATCGCCGTAATCGATCGTCACTACAAAGCCCGGATAGCTGCTGATATACTCAAAAATCCGGGTCAAGCGCGGATCTTCCGCCAGGTCAAAAGGTACATGATAACCCATCAAACCGCCGGCCTGGCTGACTTCCAGCTTGATCGCGCGGAAGCCGAGCTCTTCAACCTGGCGTTTGACGATCTTTTCTGCTTCTCCGGCAAATGGATCCACGGAAAAAGCAGCGATAAAATGGTCAGGATCAGCCTTGGCCACCTGCCAGCTGTAATAATTCTGAAAACCATACAGGCTTCCTTGCAAAAGCACCGCCTTTTCAACGTCATGCTCCCGCATTACCTTCCGCGCCGCTTCTGCTCTGAAAGAATCGTCGCCCCAGCCTTCAGGGAACAGGCGGGTCTTAAAGCCGTCGTCCCAGACCACCATGCCATTTCCCAGGGCATTGCTGCGGCCGCTGCCTTTATAGCTTGCCAAATCCCGCACCAGGTGCAGGTGAGCATCGATTTTCTTCATCGTCATTCTTCCAATCTATTTTTCGCGAACTGCTTTACACCTATTATAATGAAAGCGGTTCAGTTTGGCAAAAGTTTCAGAAAAAAATAAAAGGTCTTTCACCAAGTAAAAGACCATTCATTCTATTGCTGCCGTTCATTTAAGCGGTCAAGCGCCAGGTCGATCAAGCGGCCGGCAACTGCCTGCTTGGTCATCCTCGGCCAGGGATCCAGCTCTCTGCCCTGCTCCAAGATGGTTACCTGGTCTTCGTCGCCGCCAAAGGCATCCCCGCTGACGTCGTTGGCAACGATGATGTCGGCGCCTTTTTCAGCCAGCTTGCGGCCGGCATTTTCCAGCAGGTCGTTGGTTTCAGCGGCAAAGCCGATGACCACCTGCCCGGCCTGCTTGCTCTTGGCGACCGTTTTGAGCAGGTCCGGATTCTTGACCAAATCCAGACTCAGCTCTTCTACTCCTTTTTGCTTCTTCAGCTTGTGGTCAGCCGCTTTTTTCGGCCGCCAGTCGCTGACCGCCGCTGCCATCAAGAGGGCATCGGCCTTCGGGAAAAGCTGCTGCAATTGTTCCAGCATTTCCAAAGTCGACAGGGCCCGGTGGGGATGGATCCGCGAAGACTGCGGCACGGGCACGGACACGTTCCCGTAGATCAAATCAACCTCAGCCCCTCGTTCTGCCGCTGCTTGCGCCAGTCTGAAGCCCATCTTGCCACTTGACCGGTTGCCGATGAAGCGGACGGGATCGATAGCTTCCAGGGTGCCGCCAGCCGTCACGACAATTCGCCGTCCCTTGGCCGGCTGGTCAAGCTGCTGCAGAATCCAGGAGACGATTTCTTCCGGTTCGGGCATGCGCCCCTTGCCGGCATAGCCTTCCGCCAGCAGGCCTTCCGCCGGTTCCAGCACCTGGTCGCCGGCGCTCTTCAGCAAGGCCGAATTGCGCTGCACGGCCGGATTGGCCCACATGTGAGTGTTCATTGCCGGCACGATCAAGCGCGGACAGTGCAGGGCCAAAAGCGTGGTGGACACGGCATCATCAGCAAGGCCCTGCGCCATTTTCGCGATAACGTTAGCGTCCGCCGGCACGACCACGGCCAGCTGGCTCCAGTCAGCCAGCTCAATGTGCGCGATCTCAGCACTTCTCTGGCGGCTGAACAAGTCATCCAAAACCGGGTGCTTCGTCAGTGCCGCCAGGGTTGCCGGGCCAACAAAGTGCTCACTGTTGGCCGTCATCGCCACTCTGACCTCGTGGCCGGCCTTCTGCAGGCCGCGGACG
>NZ_BOCG01000619.1 GCF_016587775.1 Lactobacillus nasalidis
TTGGCGAGAGCCTTTCCAAGAAGTTGCAAGAGTGGTGCTTCGGTGCCTGCGCTGGTCAATGCGGTTACCCCCTTGTTGGGATATCGGAATACCTGTGATGACGGCAATAAGAAAAATGTCTGTATCCATGTCTTTGGACATACGTAGTCAAAAATTACTATTTGGCTACATTGCACACATTTTTTGCAGCAGGGCGAACAGATTGGAATACGAGACAACTTTACGCCACGAGCGCAAGCTTGGCATTGATGAGGGTCGCAAGCAAGGCATTGATGAGGGCATTGACAAGACGATAGTTAAAAGCGCTTTGAGCGTAATGACAAAGTTAAATGTGTCAGCTGAACAGGCGTTGGATGTAATAGATGTACCCAAGTCTGACCAGCCCAAGTACCTGAAGCTGATGAAAGAAAAAGCTTAACAGCAAAAAAAGAAGTTGCTCGATTTGAGCAGCTTCGTTTTGTTTTCTACAATTTTTTGATCAAGTCAGTAAACTCGTCCAGTCTTTCTTCGAAGACCTTGAAGGCGTCTTCCAGGTAGTCGGACTTGGTCATGTCGACGCCGGCCTTTTGCATGATGTTGATCGGGTAGTCGCTGGAGCCGGACTTGAGGAAGTCAAGGTACTTCTCCCGGTCTTCCTGGCCGCCGCGGGAAATCTTGCCTGCCAGGGCAGTCGCGGCGGCAAAGCCGGTCGCGTACTGGTAGACGTAGAAGTTGTAATAGAAATGCGGGATCCGGGCCCATTCCAGCTCGAT
>NZ_BOCG01000620.1 GCF_016587775.1 Lactobacillus nasalidis
AATCATGTACGGCATCACGTCCCGGGTCAAGCCGTCTCTGATCTGCTTGGTAATGGCCCCTTCAGTGTACTTGCGGCTGACGCCGCTGTTCAGTTCCACCACGGCCACCAGCTGCTTGATCGTGTGGTCCGGCTTGTAGACCGGAGCCGCCACGGCGTGCCGGACCAGAGGATTCTGGTTCATGTAGAAGTTGATTTCCTCCAGCTCGATCCGGTAGCCGTTGAACTTGATCTGGAAGCCGATCCGGCCCTTGTAAAAGAGCAGGTCGCCGTCAAAGTAGCCCACGTCCCCGGTCCGGTAGTGCTGGACGCCATCTTTCTGGAAAAAGGCCTCCGCGGTCTTTTCCGGATTGTTGATGTAAGCCTTGGAGACGGACGGGCCGGCGATGATCATTTCCCCGCTCTTGCCGTCTTCTTCCTGGCTGAGGTCGATCGTGATTTCCGTGTCTTCCTTGACGCGGCCGATCGGCAGCCGGTCGTACTTGGCCAGCAGGTCCGGGGTGATCTCCACTTGCGTGACCGCCACGGTCGCTTCCGTTGGCCCGTAAGTGTTGAAGATCCGGCTGTCCGGGAAGCGCTGCTTGAGCATTTCGACTTCCTTGTGCGGCAGTTCTTCCCCGCAGAAAAGGAAGTGGCTGAGGCCAGCATGGTGGGCGGCGTCAAAGGTCCGGTCCAAAAAGCACATCTGCGCGAAGGACGGGGTTGAGACCCAGACGTTCACGTCCGTTTCCGGCAGCGCCTTGAACAGGGCCGCGAAGCTTTCCGTCACTTCGTGCGGCAAAACTACCAGTTCCCCGCCGCTGAGCAGGGCCGGATAAATGCTCATGACCGACAAGTCGAAGGAGTACGGCGCCTGCGCCAAAAAGCGCGGATGCTCCGGCAGGCTGAAGTCCTTCAGCTCCCAGTCGACGAAGCTGACCAGGTTGTCATGGCTGATCTGCACGCCCTTGGGCTTCCCTGTCGTCCCGGAGGTGCAGATGATGTAGAAGTTTTCGTCGCCTTTGACGTAGTCAGCCTCGTCGCTCTCCCCGCTTTCACCGACATCTTCCGGCGTCAGCAGGATCAAGTCGCCCAGGTCGACTTCCGGCAGGGCGCTGATGGCGACCAGGGCCGGGGAAGCAGAGACTTCCCGGACCAGGTCGATTCTTTCCGCGTTGGAATAATCAGCGATCGGCACGTAGCAGTGCCCGCTTTTTACACAACCTAAGAAGCAGGCCAGCATTTCAAAAGTCTGTCCGCCCCAAATCATTACGGGCGCCCCGGCCGGGACCCGCTGCTTGAGCAGCGCTGCCCAGGAATCGGCCCGGGCGATCAGTTCCCCGTAGGTATTGGTTTGGCCCAGATAGTCATAGACAATCCGGTCTGGTTCTCTTTGCGCGATCTCATCAATCGTTTTGACAATATTCTTCATTTTTCCGCTCAACTTTCCCTAAAATTCGTTGTAAATAAAGCCGGTCGATCCGAGGCCACAATATTCATACAGATAAATCAAACCTAATAAAACGATGCTGTACAGCAAGGTTCTCAAAATAAAGGACCGGATCAGTTTTCCCCGGCTGTCAGGTGCTTTGTTTTTCAAGCCGCTCATCTCCTCTTCTGCACCAAAGTCTGCTATCCCAACAGTATGAAACAACACAACCGATTTACATGATTACTGTCATTCTAAACCATTTTTCACATTTTGTTCACAGCCAGCGCACATTTTGTACTTTCTTAAAGTATTAAAAAATTAAAAAAGTCTCAGACTTCTCCCTACTTCAGCCCCGCCTTGCGCTCGCGGCTGTAGCAGACCAGCAAAGGGAAGGAGGGCAGAAAGCCGATGAAGAACATGGCAATCAGGCTCATCCGCAGCACGTAGCTTGGCGAATGCCACTTGTCCAGCTTGGCGGTGGTCAGGACGTAAGCCGCGAACAGGACGACCAGGCCCAGGGCCAGCAGAAAGCTGAAAGACCGGGTCAGCTGGTAGAGATACAGCAGGCCGCTGGCCGGCAGCAGGCAGGACCAGCCCGCGATGCGGACATCGATGACGATTTTCTTGGCAAGTTGACTATCCATTTTTGCTCCTTTGTACTATCTATATATATCTTTGTCTGCGTTAGTTGTTGTTCAGCAGGGCATTGATGTTGACCGACAAGGTCCGGTCCATCACCGTGATGTCCTGGCGGGCGTACTGGCTGGAGGCCGACTCAAACAGGCAGAGCAGCTGACCCCGGTAGACCGTGATCTGCTCCAAATACGGCGGCATGCGGACCACCTGCTCGGCGTTGGACTCGTCAAGGTTGTCCACGGCCGTGATCGGGAAGATGTAGAGCTTGGAATCCTTGCTGCCGTACGACTGGCTGAGGAAGATCTTGTCCCCGTAGATGGCCAGGCCCTGGATCTGCTTGTTCATGCTGGTCGTGCCGTCAGGGTCCGACCAGGAGACGGACTCGTTGATGCTGGTGATTTCGCTGGTGGTGATGGTGTTCTTGTACTTGCCACTGCGGGCCAGCTTGTAGCTGGCGACCTTGCCGTGCCCGCTCTCGCTGAAATAGCCCACGAAGAGCTGGTCGGCATAGTAGGTCAAGGCCGAGGCCTTGGCGATCGAGTTGATCGGGATCTCCTGGTCATAGACCAGCTGGTCGCTGCTTTTGGCTTCAGAGACGTACTCGATCAATTTCGCCAGGGTAAAGGACATCAAGGCGGACTTGCCGTCCATGGACCCGGTCAGCCAGATCCGCATCCCCTTGGGGTCATAGGCGATCCCGCCCAGGTGCTGGCGGCCGGGCAGGCGGACCGTTTTCAAAAACTTGCCCGTCTTCTTGTCCAGCACGTAGATGACTGAAGCGTGCCGGTGCTGGCCGTCATAGGCCGTGATCAGGATGTAATTGTAAACCACGGCGATCCCCTGCGGCGTCATGGCCGTGGCGGTCGTGAGCTTTTTGGACTGGTAGTCATAGCTTCGGGTGCTGATCAGGCCGGGAATGACCACGTCCTGGCCCACGGTCGTCCGCTTAGGGGTCTGGTAGGCCGCCTGGTAGACGAAACTGTAATTGTCCCTGAGCGACTTCCGGTAGGCCCGCAGATTGTGCCAGGCCGGACTGGTGCTGGTGCCGTCCTTGGCCTTGACCACCTTGGGCCGGGCCGCCAGCATGGCCTGCCGCATCTGCCATTTGGTATAGGCCGGGTAGGCCCAGTACCAGCCGGCCGCGCCCAGGCCCGCCAGCAGGACCAGGCTGAAGACCAGCAGCCGCAGCCGCCGGCGGAAG
>NZ_BOCG01000621.1 GCF_016587775.1 Lactobacillus nasalidis
CCGCCGGCTTGGGCCATGTTTGGCCGGCCGCCGCCGCCGCCGCCGAAGATGGCAGCCACGCTCTTGATCAGGTCGCCAGCTTTAAGGCCCTTGTCCAGAGCCTTTTGGCCCAGGCTGATCAGCATGTTTGCCTTGCCGTCGGACTTGGCACCCAGGATCAGCACGTCGGACTTGCCTTCGCTCTTCCATTGGTCGGCGATTTCCCGCAGGTCGTTCATGCCCTTGACGTCAGCAATCGTTGCGATGACAGTCAAGTCGCCCACCGTCTTGACCTGGTCAAAGATCTTGCCGGCCTTGGAGGCGTTGATTTGGGCTTCGTAGGCTGCGTTTTGCTTTTCAGCGCTGCGGAGGTCTTCTTGCAGGCTGGCAATCTTGCTTTGAATGCCGTCAGCCTTGGTTGCCTTGACTTCAGCCTGGATCTGGTCCAGGATTTCTGAGCGGCCGGCCAGGTATTCGTAAGCCAGCTTGGAAGTTACGGCTTCAATTCTTCTGACCCCGGCACCGATGGCTTGTTCAGAGATGATCTTGAAGATCCCGATCTGGCTGGTGTTGTCACAGTGGGTCCCACCACAGAATTCAATGGAGAAGTCGTCCATCTGCACGACTCTGACCTTGTCGGTGTACTTGCCGTCAAACAAGGCCAAAGCCCCCATCTTCTTCCCGGTTTCCGGATCAGTTTCCGTCGTCTTGACCTGGATGGCATCCCAGATCTTTTCGTTGACGATCTTTTCAACGTTCTTCAGTTCTCTTGGCGTGGTCGGGTCAAGGGAAGTAAAGTCGAATCTCAAGTAGTCTGGTTCAACGACTGACCCGGCCTGGTGGGTGTGTTCACCCAAAACCTGGCGCAAAGCTGCGTGCAAGAGGTGGGTAGCTGAGTGGGAGTGGCGCAGGCCTTCCCGGCGGGCCCGGTCGATCTTCAGCTTGTAGGTCTTGCCCTTTTCCAGCGGCAGAATCACGTCAACGAAGTGCAGGTTCTGGTCGTTTGGCGCGTGCTGCACATCGACTACCCGAGCAACCAGGTTGCCTTCTTGGTCGTAGATGTCGCCGTGGTCAGCCACCTGGCCGCCCCGTTCAGCGTAAAACGGCGTCTTGTCAAAGATCAAGGTTGCCTTTTCACCGTCAGCCTTGTCGACCAGCTTGTCATCAACGATGATGTCGACCAGCTGGCCTTCTTCTTCGTAGACCCCGTATTCAAAGACGCTCTTGTCCTTGATTTCCATCAGGGTTTCGTCTTGTGAGCCCATGGATTGCAGGTTGCCCCGGGCCTTGCGGGCCCGTTCCTTTTGGGCTTCCATTTCAGCGTCAAAGCCTTCCTTGTCGACCTTCAGGCCCTTGTCTTCAGCGGCTTCAACCGTCAATTCGTAAGGGAAGCCGTAAGTGTCGAACATCTTGAAGGCATCCTTGCCGGAGATGGTCTTGTCGTCGCTGCTTTCGGCCTTGGCAATCAAGTCGTCCAGCAGAGTCAGCCCGGCTTCCAGGGTGGCACCGAAGCGGTCTTCTTCGTTCTTGACTACCTTGCTGATGAAGTCGGCCTGGTCGCTGACTTCTGGGTAGTGGCTCTTCATAATGTCGCCGACAACCGGAACCAGCTTGTAGAGGAAGGCACCGTTGATGCCCAGCTTGCGGCCGTTCAAGGCTGCCCGCCGCAAAAGCCGGCGCAGAACGTAGCCGCGGCCGGTGTTGCCTGGCAAGGCGCCGTCACCGATGGCAAAGGAGATGGCCCGGATGTGGTCGGCGATGATCTTGAATGAAGTGTCGTCAGCCGTGTTTGCGCCGTACTTCTTGTCCGCGCTCATTTCTTCAGTAGCGTGGATGATTGGCAAAAAGAGGTCGGTTTCAAAGTTGGTTGGGGCGTCCTGCAGAATTGACAGGACACGTTCCAGGCCCATCCCGGTATCGATGTTCTTGTGCGGCTGTTCAACGTAGCTGCCGTCTGGCAGGTGGTTGAATTCTGAGAAGACGATGTTCCAGATTTCCAGGTAACGCGCGTTTTCACCGCCCGGGTAGTTTTCCGGGTCGTCTTCAGGAACGTCGTTGTTTTCCTGGCCACGGTCGTAGAAGATTTCTGAGTCAGGACCACAAGGGCCTTCACCGATGTCCCAGAAGTTGTCTTCCAGTTGAACGATGTGGTTTTCCGGCAGGCCGACTACTTCGTGCCAAATGCGGTGGGCTTCAGTATCCTTAGGATAAACAGTCACGTAAAGCTTGTCCTTGTCCAGGTCCAGCCAGTCCGGGCTGGTCAGGAATTCCCAGGCCCAAGGAATCGCTTCTTCCTTGAAGTAGTCCCCGACTGAGAAGTTGCCCAGCATTTCAAACAAGGTCTGGTGGCGGGCAGTTTTGCCGACGTTTTCGATGTCGTTGGTTCTGATCGACTTTTGTGAGCTGGTGATCCGCCGGTTCTTAGGAACGACAGAGCCGTCGAAGTACTTCTTCATCGTGGCTACCCCGGAGTTGATCCAGAGCAGGGTCGGGTCGTCCTTTGGAATCAGGCTGGCTGACTGCATGACCATGTGGCCGTGTTCAGCAAAAAAGTCGAGGAACATTTGCCGAAATTCTGAACTGTTTAATTTCTTCATCAAAATCTCCTAAAAATACAAAAAACAAGCACAATTGCGTTTTCTCAAGGACGCTCGTGACGCGGTACCACCTTGATTGCAACATGCTTGTTACCTCTTAATTATCTTCAAATCATCACTTTAAGGAGCATTTTCTGATCAGTGATAAACCTTTCTCAGCTGCCGGTCCTCTCTTTGAATCGACTGATCAAAAAACATATCTTAAACGTCACTAATTTTACTACTTCAAGAAAAAATGTCAACGGTTTTGTTCCCGCTTGCGCTTGCGCTTGCGCAGCCGTTTCTGGTGGCGCATTTCGTGGCGGGCTTCAATCTTCCGCTTCTTGCGGTTGTCTTCTTGGATGGCCTGCTTGATCTTCTTCTTGTAGCCAGGCTTGCGCTTGGACTTGACCTTCTTGACCACGCCCTTCATGTGCGGGTCCAGCTTGCGGCCTGACGCCGTCCGGTTGTCACGGCGGCGGTAGTGAGTCCGCTCAGCCAGTTCCCCGTCCTTGATTTCGACGAAGTCAAAGTGCACGCCCATGTGCTCCAAGGCGCCAACGCGGTTCATCTCTTCTTCCCTGACCAGGGTCACGGCATGGCCCGGCAGGCCGTTTCTGCCGGTCCGGCCGATCCGGTGGATGATGAATTCCAGGTCCTTGGGAATCTCATAGTTGACAACCAGGCTGACGCCAGGCAGGTCGATCCCCCGGGCAGCCAGGTCGCTGGCTACGACGTACTGGTACTGGCCGGCCCGGACTTCTCTCAAGGTCCGCTTTCTTTCCCGCTCAGTAATGCCGCCGTGGATCTTGGCTACCTTGAGCCCCTGCCCGGCCAGATAGTCGGCCAGTTCGTCAACCATCTGCTTGGTGTTGGCAAAAACCAGCGCCAGGTATGGCTGCCCCATGGTCAGCAGCTTGTAGACGATCTTCTTTCTGTCCTTGCTGCCGATGTCCAGCAGGTCGTTTTTGATCGTCGGCGCGATCACGGCCGGGTTGTCAATGACGATCTCTTCGGGCTTTTCCATGTACTTTCTGAGGAAGTCGGTCAGCTTGACCGGAATCGTGGCTGAAAAAGCGGACATGACCACATCTTTTGGCAGGCGGGCGGCAATCTTGTCCACGTCTCCCAAAAAGCCCAGATCCAGGGTCATGTCGGCTTCGTCGATCACGAAGTTTCTGACCTTGTCCAGGACCAGGATCTTTTTGTCGGCAAAGTCTAAAAGCCGGCCCGGAGTGGCAATCACCAGCTGGGGCTTGTTTTGTTCAAATCTGGCAATCTGCCGGTCCCGGTCGCTGCCCCCGGCCAGGTGGGCAATGGCGATGTTTAAGCCGCTGGCATCCCGCAGCTGGCGGGCTACCCGGTAGAGCTGGTCAGCCAGTTCCCGGCTGGGCGCCGTCACGATGGCTTGGACATAGCGGTCTTCTTCAGAAATGGCGTTTAAGATCGGGATCAGGTAGGCGTGGGTCTTCCCGCTGCCCGTAGCGGCCTGCACGATCACGCTCTCCTCTTTCAGCATGGCCGGGATCACCTGTGCCTGCACCGGCGTCGGCTGCGTAAAGCCGATCTTGGCCAGACCCTGGCGGATTTCGCTTCTTAAGCGGCTGTCAGTAAAAATGTTATTCATGGTCTTCCTTGTATTTCTTGGTTACTTCGATTAATTCCTGGAAAATCTGGTCAATTTCCGCCTGGTCGTGGGCCGTGGCCCCGGAGGCCAGCTCATGGCCGCCGCCGTCGTGGGCTTCAGCCAGCTTGTGAATGTAAGGGCCCTTGGACCGGTAGTGCACCCGGTAAGTGCCGTCGTCTTTTTCCACGATCACCAGCCAGGTCAAGATGCCCTTGATCCGGCCCGGAGTCGACACGGTCACGGAAGCCTGAGGCTGGGTGACGCCCAGGGCCTGCAAGTCTTTCTGGGTGATGACGGAAATGGCCACCATCCCGCTGTCATCCAGCTTCATCTTCTCCAAAGCCAGGCTCTGCAGCTTGGCCTGCTGGAAGGTTACCTCGCTTTCGTTGCGGGCAATCTGGGAGATGTCGATGCCGGTCTTCATCAGGCGCGATACAACTTCAAAGGTGTGGGCGCTGGTAGCGTCGTACATGAAGCGGCCGGTGTCGCCGATAATGCCGGCGTACAGGGCCAGAGCGATTTCGCGGTTGAGCGGCAGATGCTCTTGATCGATAAAATCAGCAATGATCTCGCAAGCCGCAGCGGCTTTGGAGTCAACGTAAGACATGTCAGCATAGGGGTCAACGTCCGGGTGGTGGTCAATCTTGATCAGGTAGTCCCCCATCCGGTAGCGCTGGTCGGAAATCCGCGGCGTGTTGGCCGTGTCGGTCGTGATCACCAGCGCCCCCTGGTAGTCTTCGTCCTTGACAAGGTCCATCGTGTTGATCCAGTCCAGATCGCCGACATCGTTTTCCCCGGTGCACAGAATCTTCTTGTCCGGGAAGCGCAGACGCAGGCTCTTGGCCAAAGCGGCCTGGGAGCCGATCGCGTCCGGGTCGGGATTGGTATGCCGGTGCAGGATGATGGTGGAGTACTGCTCGATCTTGCTGTAAATTTCGTCAAAAGTGTTCATGCTGACGTCCTTTCTGCCTTATAAGTTCAAAATTTTATTTTAGCAAAAAAACAGCCTTTTAGCTATTCATCTGCAAAAAGACTGATTTCTTGATAATGGGCTTCTTCTAATTCACCGGCTGACAGGCCCAGCAGGCGGATGCCTTCAGCCAGAAATTCCGGCTCCTTGTCCAAGAGCTCGGCTGCCTGCTGGTAAAAAAGGTCCGGGTCCCGGCTGGGCTGAATCATCTGCCGGCGGGTGATGGTCTTGAAATTCCGGTCCCGCAGCTTCAAAATGATCACCCTGGCCAGCAGCTGCCGCTGGTCAAGCTCGGCCGCGACCGTCTTGCTGAAATCGCGCAGGTAGGCCCGGGCCCGGTCTTGGTCATAGATCACCGGCTCAAAGGTCCGTTCCTTGCCCAGCGACTTGCGCTGGCGGCTGGCCCGCACCGGACTGAGGTCGATCCCGTAAGCATGCAGGGCCATGTAGTAGCCGGCCTTCTTGAAATTCTTCAGCAGCCGGTCAAGGCCGTAGGCGCGCAGATCCCCTCCAGTCAGCACCCCTTCCTTTTGCAGGCGTTCCTGGGTTTTCTTGCCAATGCCGGGAAAATTCTTGATTTCCTGCCGGTCCAGAAAGGCCTGGGCCCGGTCGGGACTGATGTAGCTGCGGCCGAAAGGCTTGGCGTATTCAGACCCCATTTTCGCCAAAAACTTGTTGTAGCTCACCCCGAAAGACGAGGTCAGCCGCAGGTCCTGGAAAATCCGCTCCTGCAGCCAGCTGGCCAGCTGCAGCGGGCTCTTGTCCGGCATCTTGCTCCTGGTGACGTCCAGATAGGCCTCATCCAGGGCCACGCTTTCGATCTGGTCAGTCAGCTCGTGCATCAGGTCATGGACCTGGCCGGAAACCCGGCGGTACTTCGCAAAGTCCGGCTCAACAAAGACCAGTTCCCGCGCCGGAATCAGCTTGAGGGCTTGAACAGCCGCCATGGCGGAACCGACTCCGTACTTTCTGGCCCGGTAGTTGGCCGTGGCAACCACGCCGTGGCCGCCGGTTTTCCGAGGGTCGCGGGCGATCACCACCGCCTTGCCGGCCAGTTCCGGCCGGTCGCGCATCTCTACTGAAGCATAAAAGGCGTCCATGTCCAGGTGGATGATCCGCCGGGAGAAGTCGTTTTGGGGAAGCAGGTCGCGGTCAGCCATTATTGGTAGATCCAGCCGTCCTTCGGGTCGGCAAAGATCTTGCTGGTGTCCGGTCCCATGCAGTAAGGCCGGTACTTGACCGGCTTGCCGCCAGCTGCGTTTTCCTCTTGCCAGGCAGCTTCGATGGCGTCAACGAATTCCCAGTAGCGCTTGAGTTCTTCCCACTTGGTGAAGTTGGTGGAGTCGTTGACGAAGACGTCGTGGATCAAGCGCTCATAGCCATCCGGCACCTCGGCCTGCTCGTTTTCGCTGAAGCGGTAGCGCAGCTTTTCCGGCCGCAGGTCGCTTCCGGCAATGGTCTTGCCGTTTAAGCGGAAGTAGATCTGGTTGGCCGGGTCGATCTCAATCGTGATCGTGTCGGCCTGGGCCTTGTCTCCGTAAAGGCCCGGCTCATTCTTCAAGACCAGGTCCACCCGGGTCTTCTTTTCGCGCATTTCCTTGCCCGTTCTGAAGTAAATCGGCACGCCTGCCAAAGGTCCGCGGCCAAATTCAACCCGGCCGGCAACATAGGTTTCGGTCTTGGAGTCTTCCGCCACGTTCGGTTCCTTGACGTATTCAAAAGTATTTTCCGTGCCCAGGTACTGGCCGCGGACAAAGTTGTCCCTGACCGCCTGCTCGCCCGGCACCCGCAAGGAGGCCAGCAGGTCTTCCTTGGCAGCGTGAATGGCCTTGTCTGACAAGTCTTTTGGTTCCGGCATCGCCAGCAGGGTAATGATCTGCAGAATGTGGTTTTGCACCATGTCGCGCAAGGCCCCGGAGTTGTCGTAATAGCCGCCCCGGGCTTCCACGCCCAGCCGCTCAGCCAGCGTCACCTGCACGTTTTTAACCATGTCGGCGTTCCAGACCTTCTTGATCAAGGAGTTGCCAAAACGCAGGGGCAGAATGTTCTGCACCATTTCCTTGCCCAGGTAGTGGTCAATCCGGAAGACCTGGTCTTCGGCAAAAGAGCTCTGGATCTGCCGGTTGAGGACTTCCGCGCTGGCCAAATCCGTCCCGAATGGCTTCTCAACCACCAAACGGTTGAAGCCGCTGCCGGTCAGGTGCTGGTCGGCAATGTGTTCGGCAATCGTGCCAAAGAAGCTCGGCGCCATGGCCATGTAGAAGATGCGGTTGCCGCCGCATTCATAGCGCTCATCCAGTTCCTGGGCCAGCCGCTTCAAAGTTACGTAGTGTTCGACGTTGGTCACGTCATGTGACTGGTAGTAAAAGTGGCCGGCAAATTCCGTCAGCTGCGCTTCGTCGACGTCCGGAATGCTTTCATGCACTGCGGCGGCCACTTGCTCGCGCAGGTATTCATGCGACCAGGGACGCCGGGCCGTGCCGATCACGGCGAAGTTGTCGCGGATCACGTTCCGGCGGTAGAGATTGAACAGAGCCGGATAGATTTTGCGGTGGGCTAAGTCGCCGCTGCCGCCAAAAAGGATCATTACTGTAGGAATATTGTTCATTGCGATACCTCTTAAAAATCAACTACTCTACTATTTTAGCAATTTATTGGCTCAGACAAAACAAAAACGTCCCCTAGGGACGTTTCATGTGTTTTATTCCTTGCTGTCAGCTTCTTCAGACTTGCTGTCATTTTCGGCTGCTTCAGCTTCAGCTGCTGGCTTTTCAGCACTGTCGGCTGCCGGCTTTTCTTCAG
>NZ_BOCG01000622.1 GCF_016587775.1 Lactobacillus nasalidis
GCTTCTGCGTGGTAGTACTTCACGAATTCTGGGTCGTCCAGGGTGTTCAGTTCAGTTGAGTAAGCCATGTGCTTGGTGTACTTAACGTCGATGAAGGCTGGGCCGTCCATCTTCTTCCATTCTTCTACAGCTGCTTGGAATTCAGCCTTGTCGTGAACAGTGAAGGCCTTCATGTTCATGCCTTCTGCAACCTTTGCCCAGTCATTGTCTGGCAGGATAACGCCTGACAG
>NZ_BOCG01000623.1 GCF_016587775.1 Lactobacillus nasalidis
ACGGTCGACTTCTTTGAAAACGAAGGCTTCGTGAAGTTCGACGCTCCGCTTTTGATGCACTCGGCTCCAGAAGGGACGACCGAACTCTTCCACATCGACTACTTCGACCACGATGCCTACCTGTCACAGTCAGGCCAGCTTTACGGTGAAGTCGGGGCAGAAGCTTTCGGCAAGATCTTTACCTTCGGCCCGACCTTCCGGGCAGAAGCCTCCAAGACCCGCCGGCACCTGACTGAATTCTGGATGATGGAACCGGAAATGGCCTGGATGCACCAGGATGAATCCCTGGATTTGCAGGAACGCTTCCTGTCCTACGTGGTTGGCCAGGTACTGGAACACTGCGAATACGAACTGAGCATCTTGGGCCGGGATCTGGACAAGCTGCGTCCGGCCGCTGAAGGCAACTA
>NZ_BOCG01000624.1 GCF_016587775.1 Lactobacillus nasalidis
GCCGCCTACTTGGTAGCCTTGTGCTGCCAGCACTGCCTTGACTGGCGATGGTGACGGGAACATGAACAGGGCGTTCATCCGCGGGGTCAGCCACCGCTGCAGGCTGCCGGCCAAGGCATAGTTGCCGGCGTACAGTTCATCGTACATCTTCCGCATGCGGCGGGTGTACAAGTGGCTGGCAACGGAGATGACCCCGTCGGCGCCAAGCACCCGGGCTGACAAGGCCTGGGCATCTTCGCCGGTAAAGACGGCGAAGTCAAGCGGACGGCCAGCGACGATTTCTTCGATCTCTTCCAAGCTGGCACATTGCTTGATCCCAACGATGTTCGGGTGTTGTGCCAGCTGGAGAATGGTTGACACTTCCATTTTAACGCCAGTTCGGCCAGGAATGTTGTAGATCACGACTGGAATGTGAACTTGGTCGGCAACTGCCGTAAAGTGGGCCACCATGGAGCGCTGGTTTGGCTTATTGTAAGGCGGCACAACAACCAGAGCATAGTCAATGCCGGGAATCTGCGCGACTTCTTCAGTAAAGGCGATCGTTTCAGCCGTATTGTTGCTGCCGGTGCCGGCGATTACCGGTACCCGCCCGTGCACGATCTGGCCAAAACGCTTGTAGAGCATAATCTTTTCGTCATGCGTCAATGTTGGGGTTTCGCCTGTCGTACCACCGATCACAAAGCCATTGCAGCCTTGTTCGATCAGGTTGTTGGTCAGTTCGCTCAAGCTTTCGAAGTCGATCTCCCCTTCTTCGGTAAAAGGAGTAATGATCGCTGTCAATAAATCCGCGTTTTGTAAGTTGTTGTCCATTTCTTTGCCTCTGTTAAATCTTAGTCTTCTGTCATTCGATATTCTAAAAAGCCGACGATTGCCTTGATGCCGCTGTTAATCGCGCTTTCTTTCGGCGTCAGGGATGCTGAATGAAGCGGTGCATCGTCCTCTATGCCCAGCCAGAACATGGTTCCAGGAATCTGCGCCAGCAGGTAGCCGAAATCTTCGCCAGTCATGGCAGGCTCTGTTTCAACATAGTTGACGCCGGCAGCCTGCTTCATGTAATTAATGAAGTTTCGCGTCAGATCCGGATCGTTTTCGACTGGCCAGTAGCCGCCTTGATTGAGTTCCAGCTTGACTTT
>NZ_BOCG01000625.1 GCF_016587775.1 Lactobacillus nasalidis
CAGGACGACCGGGCTCAGATCATTTTTCTGACCAGCCATGCCGACCTGTCAATCATCACCTACCGCCGCCGGCTGGGGCCGGTAGACTACATCGTCAAAGGTGCGGATCCCGTGGCCCAGCGCCGGCGGATCGTAGAAACCGTTGAAGTGGCTCTTAGCCAATTACATAAGGACTCTGTAGCCAAGCAGCTGACTTTTTCCTACCGAGTGGGCCGGCAGATCAAAAACATCAGATTGACCGACCTGGTCTATATCACGACCACCTTGACGCCCCACAAGCTCTTGATCGTTAAGCAGGCTGGTGAAGCGCAGTTCCTTGGCAGCCTCAGCCAGTGCGCCAAGGAAAATCCCCTCTTGGAAAAAATCAGCCAGTCCTGCCTGGTCAACCCGGACAATATCGAAGCCATCGATCTTCGCCGCCACCTGGTCTCCTTTGTGAACGGGGATGTCGAAGAATACGCGGCTGGCCGGCAGAAGCAGATGAAGACCCTTATGCAGGAACATGACTACCGGCTGGCCAAGCTTATGAAGCCTTGACGAGGCAAAGTAGATTTTACATGTCCGCCTAAAAGGTTTATGCTGTTTTTATATGCAAAAAAGGTGGGCAAAAATCGTATGGAGAGTGAAGACAGACAAACGCGCAAATCCAACCTGCGCTTATTATTCGAAGCCCTGGTCGTGGGCCTGGTGGCTGGCATCGTTGTCGGCAGCTTCCGCTGGCTGATCGGGCAGACCTTGGCCATGTGGCAAAAAGGCTACCAGGCAGCGCACGCTAACCCGGCCCTCTTGTGGCTCTTAGCCGGGGGCGTTCTGGTCAGCGTGATCGTGGCCGGCTTCTTAGTCAAGCAGCAGCCCCATGCCGGCGGGTCCGGGATTCCTGAAGTAGAACTCCAGCTGCAGGGCAAGCTGCAACTGGCCTGGTGGCCGATCCTTTGGCGGAAGTTCATCGGCGGGGTTCTGTCGATCGGGTCTGGCCTCTTTTTAGGCCGGGAAGGTCCGTCAATCCAATTGGGCTCAACGGTCGGCCAGGGGGTAGCCCAGGGCTTCAAGGCCTCAAAGAGCGACTCCCGGGTCCTCCTGGCAACTGGGGCGGCCAGCGGCTTGTCCGCGGCCTTCGGGGCGCCTTTGGGCGGGGCCATGTTCATCGTTGAAGAGGTCTTTCACAACTTTTCCCCCCGGGTCTGGCTGAACGCTTTAGCCGGAGCTATCATGGCCAACTTCGTGGTTTCCAATGTCTTTGGCCAGACTCCGGTCTTAGCGATCGACTACAAGCACAGCTTCCCCATCCTCCAGTACTGGCAGCTGCTCTTATTGGGGGCCTTCTTGGGCTTGATCGGCCGCTTCTACCAGTGGGGCCTGCTCAATTTCAGCCGTGTTTATCAAAAAATCACCGTTCTTCCGCGCTGGCTGCACGGGATCATTCCGGCCCTCATCTTGGTGCCGATCATGTACTACTTCCCGGGCTATGTCGGCGGGGGCAACAACTTGATTTTGAGCTTGAACCAAATTCACGCCGTAAATGTCCTGGTCTTAATCTTCCTTCTGCGGATCAGTTTTTCCATCGTGTCTTACGATTCTGGTCTGCCGGGCGGGATCTTCCTGCCGATCTTGACCATGGGGGCCCTCTTGGGGGCAGTTTACGGCGAGTTCATGGTTGACCTGGGCCTTTTGGACCAAAAATTGGTCGTCAACTTGATCATCTTCTCCATGGCCGGCCTGTTTTCGGCCATCGTCCGCTCGCCTTTTACCGCCATCATGCTGATCGCGGAAATGGTTGGGTCCCTCTTGCACCTCATGCCCTTGGCCGTGGTTTCAGTTGCCGCTTATGTCGTCAATGAGCTGCTGGGCGGGGAGCCGATCTACGAAAGCCTGGCTGGCCGGATGCAGACCAAGGAAGACAACGACTATGTCGGTGAAGCCGATCAATTGACCGTCTCCATCTATGAAGGCAGCCAATTGGCTGACCACCGGGTCAAGGAAATCGCTTGGCCGGATCGGACTCTGGTCAGAGTCATCCACCGGGGGCAAAAGGACATTATCCCTGACGGGGACACCCAGCTTCTGGCCGGCGACCTCTTGGTTCTGGAAATCGATGAAAACCAGCGGGGGCTGGTCTACGACAAGATAGCCAGCCTGCAGGAAGCCAAGGAATAAGGCAGAAAAGCGCATAAGAAAAAGCCTCGACAGCAAGTCGAGGCTTTTTCTCTTGGCAAAAATTGTTATTGTTGTCGCTTAGACGTTCAAGATCAGGAAGTAGATCACGAAGACCACAGCCAGGATCCACATCATCGGGCTGACTTCCTTGGTCCGCTTGGCAGCAGTCATGGAGATCGGGTAAACGATCAAGCCCAAGGCCATCCCGTCAGCGATGGAGTAGGTCAAGCCCATGCCGATCACGATCAGGAAGGCTGGAACAGCGATTTCCAGCTTGTCCCAGGAGATCTTGGCCAGGTTGGCGGCCATCAAAACGCCGACGATGATCAAGGCTGGAGCCGTAACCGTAGTCGTCACCACGCTCAAAAGCGGGCTGAAGAACATGGACAAAAGGAAGAAGATACCAACCCAAACGGCAGTCAGACCTGACCGGCCGCCGGCAGCGATCCCGGATGAAGATTCAACGTAGGCGCCAACCGGTGAAGTACCGATGATGGAACCAGCCATCATGGCCGTTGAGTCGGCCGCCATGGCCTTGCCGATTCTTGGCATCTTGCCGTCCTTGTCAACCAGGCCGGCTTGGTGAGCCAGACCGATCAAGGTACCGGTGGTGTCAAAGAAGGCCACCAGGAGGAAGGT
>NZ_BOCG01000626.1 GCF_016587775.1 Lactobacillus nasalidis
CCTAGATACATCAAAGTTGGCAGCGGCGGCGGCGAGGTCACCTGGCACCGGGCCATGCTGGACCTGGCGCCGGGGGACTACCTGCTGCTTGAGCCCGGCTATTACGTTTGGCCGCGGGGCCGGATCCTGGAAGACGTGACGATCAAGGGCCTGGGCGCCAGCCCGGAAGACACCCGGATCCGCAGCTTTTTCTCCATCGGGGAAAACAGCTCCCGGGTGGTTTTCGAAAACCTGGCCCTGGAACCTTACGGGGACGTGAATACCCTGGATCTGCCGGAAGAGAGCAACAGCTACCTGATTCTGCGCGGCTGCGTCTTGACCGGGACCGGCAACAAGACGACCACGGTTTCCGTCAACGGCCAGGACACGGTGGAAATGTACTCCTGCCGCCTGCTCAACGGGACCCTGTCCTTTTTCGAAAGTGCCAATTTCCGCCTGGAAATGGCGGACTGCCTGCTGGATTATGAATCAGAAAAATTCGGCACCATCTCTTTGGAAGGGACCGGGACGGCGATCATCAACAATTCCGAGGTCCGGGGGACGGTCAACAGCTTCGATTCCAGCAATATCGAACTGAACGTCAACAACTCCGTCATCGGCAACCTCAACTTGGGCGGCAAGAGCTGGGTGAACGTCTATGACTGCCGCTTCGTCAACCGGGACTACAGCCTTTACGCCCGGGGCGACTGCTGGCTGAACATTCTGGAAAGCGAGATGCCAAGCCAACTGGCCATCGAGGACCAGTGCCATCTGCTCATGCAGAACAGCCAGCTCTACAATTTCCAGGCCAGAGGCGAAAGCCAGAGCTTTTTGTCCAATGTCCAGGTCACGGCCGCGGCCAGCCTGGAGGGCAAGAGCCTCTTGGACGGGAGCCTGGTGACCTTCTCCGGCAACGGCGACTATCCTTACTTTATCTTCTTGGTCGACCAGGCGGTTTTGAAGGGGCGGAACCTCCGCTTTGACCCGCACAACTGGCCAGCCCTGGTTGACGACGATGCCCGCCTGGCGGCCAACGCCCTTTACTACCAGGGGGCGCCGCTGGAAATCAAATGCGAGCATCCGGAAAACATTTCCCTGATGGGAATCAAGTGGACGGAGCGGAAGGAATAGAAAGGAGCCGTATCGTGCGTTTAATCAAAGTGAGCCAGGATCCGCGCGACTTGACCTGGGAACAGGCCTTGGAGCAGCTGCAGCAGGATGACGTGCTCATGCTGGCTCCCGGCTTTTATGAAATTCCCTCCGGGCAAGACTTGAACAACATCGTCATCAAAGGGACGGGGTCAGCGCCGGAGATGACAAACTTGATTGGCCAGATCGAACTGACTGGCCGCTACTTGACCCTGGAAAATCTCACTTTAAAAGGCCGGGAAGCTGCCGGGACCTTGATGACGGCTGCCAGCGGCGAAAATGCCCCTTATTTGACCCTGCGCGGGTGCGGTCTGGAAGCCGCCGGGGGAGAAAAAGGCACAGCCTTGAAGACCCAGGGATCGGTCTGGCTGGAACTCTACTCCTGTCAGCTTAAGGGTAAAATCCAGCTGGCTGGCGGCGAGCAGCACGTCCAGATTGCCGGCAGCGAAATTGCCGCCGATCCGGTAGCCCTAGCCGCTGCCG
>NZ_BOCG01000627.1 GCF_016587775.1 Lactobacillus nasalidis
GGCGGCCGATCTTGCTGCTGGCAAAGTGGTTGAGGCGTTCTTTATCAAAGATGCTGCCGACCCAGTAGAGCACGAGGGCGCCGATAAAGGCGCCGGCTGTGGCCGCGACAATCGCGCCTGGGATTGAGATATTGGCTGACAGGGTTAGGAAACCCGCGAAAGTCAGAATCAGTTCGGAAGGAATCGGGGGAAAATGTTTTCAGCTGCAATCAACAAGGCAATGGCGACATTGCCATAGTTTTGAATCAGCTGCGTGATTGTCTCGTTCATCAGTTGTTACCTCTTGTTTCTTCTGCTGGCTTTCCGAAAAAAGCGAATTTGGCTTCAAGCTGCCAGCAAGATCGTTCTGTTTGGATTTTCTCCAGTTCAGAATAGCAGAATAAAAGGGTAAAAAGGCAAATTGCCCGCGACTTTAAGAGATAATTTTAAAATGCTTTACACGTATTTTACTTAACTTTTTAAGGCTAAGCTAAAAATAACAGCCGTTTTCTAGCTATCTTGCTTAAGATAAGCAAGAAAACAAATTAAACAATTTTTATGCACATTTTTGCCAGTGAGTCTGTTATAATCGTTTCAACGCATTAAGGAATTGCCTTTTGGAAATAAAGAAAAGCGGCTTTCAAGCGGTTTTCTCTCAACAGAGGCGAATCTTGATGCTTGAAAATTGAATATCATTCGTACTATGTCATTAAATTTATTCAAGGAGAGGTAAATATGACTAACGTAACTATCGAACAAGCAGTTAAGGGCTATCTTGTATTCTCAGCAGAAGAAGGCACGGGCAAGCTGTTCCGCGAAGGCCGCAGCTACGTGGCAGGCAAGACCTACCACAACCGCTACCTGGCTATCTACGAGAAACTGGAAGACGCTGTAGTCAACGCCAGCCAGTACCCAAGCGAAGCCGGCATGACTATTTACGAAGTCAGCGGCTGGGGCCAAGTAACCGACTTTGGCAAGAGCAAGGTTACTGAATGGCTGAAGCTGGACCAAATCGTCGCCAAGAAGGAATGGGTCAACTTGCTGGGCAAGCACACTAACTCAAACTACGCTAGCCTGCGTATCTTGGCAGCCAAGCTGAGTGAAGACGCCGCTGTTTTGAAGAAGCTGGCCCAAGACAAGAACCAACAAGTTCGCAGCGCAGTAGCTAAGAATGCTAACACTCCAGCCCTGGTCTTGGCCAAGCTGGGTGTAGCTTCAGAAGTCAGCGCAATGGCTATCTAAAGACTGACAAATTTTTAAGAAGAATAAAACGAGGCGCGTTCTCTGGATTACAGAGGCGTGCTTTTTGCATTCAAGGAGAAAAAGCATGCTGAAATTTGACCAAGCAAGAGCGGAAGATTTAGACAGGATCGTGGAGATCGAAAGAGCCGGCTTCAATGAAGCCGAGGCGGGAAGTCCGGCCCAGTACAAGGAACGGATCGAGAAGTTCACGGGCAGCTTCTTGGTAGCCCGTAATCCTGAAGAAGAAGTCGTTGGCTTTATCACCGGCCCGGTCGTTGACAGCAAGTACGACTACATTGAAGACTGGATGTATGAGAAAGAAACCGAGAGCCGGCTTGGCCCTGGCGGCAACCAGATGGTCCTGACCATTGCGGTTCACCCGGACTACCGGGGACAGGGGATCGGCAGCCAGCTTTTGGAAAGATTCGCGCAAGCGGCCAAGGAGATGAAGCGGGGGCGGATCGCCTTGACCTGCCTGGAAGACCGGGTGCCTTTTTATGAGAAAAACGGCTTCGTCAACCATGGCCAAGCCGACTCTGAGCACGCCGGGGAAGTCTGGTACAACATGATCAAAGAGATGGATATCTAAAAGGCAAAAACAGAGAGGGAATGACTCTGTAATTATCTATTGCGCAAGTGCCGTCCAATTAGTATCCTTAACATAGTTTTATGGAAAGAATTGAGGATAGAATATGCTTTATCAGCAAATTGAGCAAAACAAGCGCAATACCTGGATCGTGCTTGGCGCTTTTACGGCCTTGCTTTTGGCCATCGCGGGAATATTGGCAGTTTACTTGACCATCTGGGCCGGGGTGATCTTTTTAGCCGCGGGAATCAGCTACATGGTCTACATTTACTTTTATGCGACCAGACACTTGATGAAGGTGACCCGGGCCGTGGAAATCAACCAGGACAATTTTCCTGAACTCTACGAAATGGTGGAAGAGATGAGCCTGGCGGCCGGCATTCCCATGCCGAAAATCTACGTCGTGCCAAGCAATGTCCCTAACGCCTTCGCAACTGGCCGTGATCCGGAACACGCCAGCCTGGCAGTTACTTCTGGTTTGTTGAAAATTATGAACCACGATGAAGTTCTGGGCGTCATCGGCCATGAAATGTCCCACATCCGCAATTATGACTTGCGGGTAACGACGATCACTTCAGCCTTGTCCAGTTTTATCTACCTGGCAGCCATCTACCTGCTGGCCCTTGGCTGGACCTTGTTTAAGATTGACGGCGGGGTCATCACCAAGTGCATCTGCTGGATCTTTGGCTCAATCGCCATAGCAGTTGGCGCCGGCCTTTTCATCTTGGCACTGCCGATCGCCAAGCTGCTCAACCTGTCCATGTCCCGGCAGCGGGAATACCTGGCTGACATCGGTTCAGTCGATTTGACCAGAAACCCTAAGTACATCGTTGCCGCTTTGAAGAAGCTGGAAGCCGTTGAGCAGCAGTACCAGCAGACAAAAGAAGATCCGATGGTTTCGGCCTTGGCTTTTAACAGCTTCCAGGTCAAGCACTGGTGGACCAACCTGATCTCTGACCACCCGACTTTGGACCGGCGGATCGACCGCTTGGAGCATACGGCAGATTTGCCTAAGTAAAGAAAAAGGATGCAATGATGAGTTGCATCCTTTTTCTTTGCTGTTAAAACTGACCTATCTTACTTCTGGTAGTTTTCTGTCAAAAAGTCCTTCATGTTTTGCGGGCCATGGCCGGTGATGCGGCGGAAATCGTCGGTCACTTCATCCATCAGGCCCATGGCTGCCGCCTTGTACATGGAGGCCAGTTCATCGCCGTCGCCTTCAGACCGGTAGATGTCGGCGAATTCCTCCAGG
Organism: Lactobacillus nasalidis; assembly: GCF_016587775.1. Taxonomy (GTDB): domain Bacteria; phylum Bacillota; class Bacilli; order Lactobacillales; family Lactobacillaceae; genus Lactobacillus; species Lactobacillus nasalidis. The sequence continues at coordinate 3,060 of NZ_BOCG01000627.1, forward strand.
CTGACCGGCTGGTAGCCGATCTTTTTGCCAGTAACTTCCGTCATGATCCGGCTGAGTTCGATCATGTTGTAGTTCTTCTCCTGGGTCAGAAGATAGACCTGTCCCTTGTCTCTGAGGTATGGCCGGATAGCTACGTTGGCGATGGCTTCGGCGCTGTCTTTTCTGGAGATGAAGCTCATCGCCTGGTCGCCAACCGGGTAGATCACGTTGCCTCTTTCAATCAGTTCCGGCAGGTAGGGGACCAGAGGATCAGCGTAGAGGGAGTTTTTGACAACGGAATAATTCAAGCCGCTGGAAGCCAGCCGGGCGGGCAGATAGGCATAGTAGCCGGACATCTGGAAGGGGTTGCTGGCCTGGTCAGCCATGAAGCTGACATCGACCAAGTGCTTGACGCCGGCTTCTTTCATTGCGGCCAGGGAGTTTTCAAATTCCTCAATCCGCTTGCCGACATTATAGGTGATGCTTGGAATGTAGATCAGGACATCCGTGCCGGTAAAAGCCTCCACCATGGATGGCAGGTCATAATAGTCGCTGCGGCTGACTTCATAGCCTTCTGCAGCAAAACCGGCGGCTTTTTGCGGATTGCGTACGGCCAAGCGGATGTTCTTGACATCGGTCAGCTTGCTCAGCGCAGCAGTTACTTCCCGGCCCAGGTGGCCAGTTGCTCCGGTAATCGTGTATTTCATTGTTTGCCTCCTTGTTAAGTCCCTCAAGGCTATTTTGTTTCCTTCTCTGTTTGTTCAGCCCGGTCGGCCTGTTCTTTTACGGCTTGCTTGACCAGAATCGTGTCAATGACGTCCTGCAGGCTGATCTGGTTTAAAACTGCTTCTGCCGCGGTTTCCGCGTGGAAAAAGTAGTCCGTCAGCGTCGGCTGGATATTGCCGCCGACGATGCATTCCGGATTGGTCTC
>NZ_BOCG01000628.1 GCF_016587775.1 Lactobacillus nasalidis
AGTTCCGACCTGCACGAAAGGTGTAATGATTTGGGCACTGTCTCAACGAGAGACTCGGTGAAATTATAATACCCGTGAAGATGCGGGTTACCCGCGACAGGACGGAAAGACCCCATGGAGCTTTACTGCAGTTTAATATTGGGTATCTGTCAAGCATGTACAGGATAGGTAGGAGCCAGAGAAGATAGGACGCCAGTCTTATCTGAGGCGCTGTTGGGATACTACCCTTGCTTGACGGATGCTCTAACTCAGGCGTGTAAACCAGGCCGAGGACAGTGTTTGACGGGCAGTTTGACTGGGGCGGTCGC
>NZ_BOCG01000629.1 GCF_016587775.1 Lactobacillus nasalidis
CTCATGAACCAAGGCTCTGGCAGCGGCAACTCTTTGCTTTTGCCCGCCGGAAATAGCCGCTGGATACTTTTCCAAAACTTCGCTGATGTTGAGCTTAGCCGCGATCTTGTCGACCTTGTCGTCGATCTCTGTGCTCTTAACTCCTTGCAAAGACAAAGGCAGTGCGATGTTTTCCCGGGCGGTCAGATTGTCCAAGAGGTTGAAGTCCTGGAAGATAAAGCCGATTTCTTTGGCTCTGAAGTCGGCCATCTGGTTCTTCTTCAGCTTGGCGATATCTTTGCCGTTGATCGAAACATCCCCGCTGGTCGCTTTGTCCAAGGTAGACATGATGTTCAAAAGCGTCGTCTTACCGGACCCAGAAGTCCCCATGATGGCGACGAACTCACCCTTGGCCACGCTGAGGGAGACTCCCTTCAAAGCTTGGAACTGCTTCTCTCCTTTTTTACCGTATGTTTTCGTTACTTGGTTGACGGTCATCACTTTTTCCATAGTTACCCCCTAAATAGTATCAGTGTATTACTGTTGTGATACACTAAATAATACTGAACCTTTGCTAAAAGGTCAATAGCATTTTTGCCAAATTATTGACACAAATAACCGCTCAAAGCCAAATTCAAGCGGCACAATAATTTTCTGGACATTTTTAAAAAAGTGCCCAGGGGGTTTGACAAACTCCGCCTTCTGTCAAGCAGCTGATTTGCTTTAAAGTTAGTATTTAACCATCAGCCATATCTGCTAGAAGCAGGTGGCAGAAAGCGAGGAAATACAATATGACAGAATTTTCAATGAAAATGACTTTAAACGGTGTTCCCTACACTGACAGCCAGATCATGCGGCTCAAGTACGAACGCGCCCTGCACGTGGCTCATGAATTTAAGCGCCTGGGCATTGAATTGAAAGATGCTGACGGCCGTGAATACAGCGAAACTGACTTGAACTGGCTGCCGGCTCCGGAATTGCTGAAGCTGGTTGCCAAAACTCATGAAGAGCTGGGCTATGACCAGACCATTGGACTCTTGAAGGATGTCCTGGCTGATTCAGACCGCCGCTGGCATGAGTGGAACAAGCGGCCGATTGAAGAACAAGGCTGCTGGCTCGGCGTTACCGCTTTTGATGTCAAAGGGGTTGACTTAAGACAGTTGCAGGCCAAGATGGCGGTTTCACAAAACGGTGCCACACCATTTCAAATCATGCCAGAGCACTGGGGCGTTCAAGGCAGTATCACGGAAGGCCAGAATATCTTGGAAACCTTCGGCGCTTTCGGGGAACCAACTTTGAGCTATGGAGTCGGCAGCACCGATGGCAGCGTTCCGGAATATATTCCGTTTGATCGGCATGCTGACTACCCGGCGATTTTAGCTGGTGAAACCCACCTTAAGTCAACCGGCGAAAACATTCACGTTGGCGCGATTCATGAATTCAAACCCGAAGCAGATGGCTTCAAGCTGATTTCAACCTTCTTTTGTCCGAAAGACGCGCCTAAAGAAGTTGCTGACGGGCACACGATTCACTTTGCCTTGGAAGTCGGCGAATTGATCAAGCTTCAGGCTGGCACTTTCACCTGCTAACAACTAAATAAAAACAACGACCTGTCAATCAAACACAAAACGGTCTCAGCCATATTAAGGCTGAGACCGTTTGTTTTTTATGAATATGATGTAGCTGGTCAAAAAATCCGTCAGAAAGTCTGCCAGCTCCTCTAAGCTGATTTGATTGGGATGCCGGATCCACCAGCTGATGATGCTCATTCTGGCCCCGTTGAGCCCTTCGTTGGCCAGGGTCAGCTGGACGGACTCTCCCCTGTTTTCAAACTGCTGCAGCTCCGGCAAAAAGAAGCGGCCCAGGTGGTACTGAAAATATGGGTCGCCATTTGGGCCGGTCAAGGCCTGGAATTCCCGCAGGTGCGCCTTGATATAGGCAAACTTGACCAAGATCAATTCATGGAGCTGCTTGCGGTCCTTTAGGTATTCCTCAATGGTCCCCGAGTTTGCGGGGATGTCGGAAAAGAGCCGCATTTCCAAATCTTCCATAACGTCTTGCACGCTGCTGTAGTGATTGTAAAAGGTGCTGCGGCTGATGCCGGCCCTTTTGATCAGATCCTTTACTTTAATGGTAGCAACGTTCTCATGTTCCATTTCCGCAAGCAGAGCTTGGCAAATTTTTTCTTCTGTTGTCATGTTTCGTGTCCCTTGCTTGATGCTCAGCTTTGGGCCAGCAAGGCGTCAAGCAGCATCACTAATTTTTTCTGTCTTTCAGCTGAAAAGCGCTCGCCAGTCTGGAAGTAATAATTCATGGTCTTGCAGGCGCAAGTGCTGATCACGTCCAATTCCAGCGGATCGCTAGTAATTCCGGCAGCCTGGAGGTATTCAGCCAGAGCCTGGGAGACCCGGGTTTCGAAATCAAAGCCGGCGAAATTGATACTGCTTAAGGCCAGCCAGAGACGTTTCATCACCGGCTGGGCCACCAGTTCGCAGATGATGTTTTCCGGCGCTGGAGTCAGTGTCAGTCCTGTTCCCAGCATTTTGACGCCTTCGAAGCGGACCTGCAGCATCTGCTGGTATCTGTCGACGAATTCCTGGGCCAGCTGATTGACCAAGTCGTACTTGTCCGCGTAGTGATCGTAAAAAGTTTTCGGATTGATCTGGGCTCTTCGGGCCAGGCCGCGAACCGTTACTTTTTCGAAACCTGTTTCTAAAACCAAGTCGATAAAACTGTCTTGTATGGCCCGCAGCGTTCGTTCTACTCGTAAATCCATCTTCAATAAAACCTGCAATTCCAATGATTCATTACATAAGTAACACAACTACAAAAACTGTCCGTTGATGTTAGGCTTACATGCTTATATTATAGCATTTGTAAGGTATGTAACACATAATGCAAAAACAAACGGAGGCAATAAAATGGCTAAAAGTCGTTTAATGAACCAACCGGCAGACTATCAGCGCTTCGGCATCAATCCTGACAAGCTGGAAGCCTGGGAGGACGGCCGAAGAGATACTGATGAAACCGGGCATGGCGAAGTATGGTATTTTGACTGCTCTTTTGAGGACGGAACGACGCTGGTGCTCGGCTTCAGACCGAAATCACATGAGCGCGACAACCTGGCTGGCGACAATCCCAACGTGGCTCTCAACTATACGGATGCTTCCGGCAAAACTTCGGTTGACTTCCGCGACTACGACGTCAAAGATGTTGAAATGTCGACCAAGGCCTGCGACTTGAAGTATGGCCCGTCAACCCTGAAGAGCAAGGAAGCTTGGAAGACCTACGACATCCATGTTGAGCCGGAACAAGACCGCCCTGTTGTCCTGGAAGGCAAGACCTCAACGCGCCACGACAGCGCCGTAGATCTGCATTTTGAGGCTGTTACAAAGCCCTTCCGGCCGGGAACAGGATACATTGCTTTTGGTGACGAAGATCAAACATATGCTACCTTCATCTGCATCACCAAGCTCAAGGTGACCGGGACGGTGACTTTCAACGGAGAAAGCAAGCAGGTCTCCGGATCAGCCTACTACAATCACCAGTGGCAGAACGCCAACGCCTTGACGCTCTTTCACCACTGGCTCTGGGGCCGGCAGAACATCGGAAAGTATGGGGTCATGCTCTATGACATGGTAACGGCAGAGCGGTACGGATTTACCCAGATTCCGCTTTTTACCATCGACGACGACCAAGGCAGACGGATTTTGGAAAACTCGACCGCCGATGGCGTACAGGTCAAAGTCGAAGACAGCTACGTGCAAGAAGCCACTGGCAAACGGTATCCCAAGCAAATAGTTTATAGCTTTAAGCAAGACAGCCTGCAAGTGGAATACGAAATTTCCAATCCAAGAGAAATTACTGTGATCGACTTTTACAAGCAGCAAACCGCTAAGGGCAAGGCCATGTTTGATCAGCTGCATATCCGCCCAGCTTATACCCGTTATCTGGCCGACAGCCGACTAACGATCAGCAGAGACGGCGTGAGCGAAACAACTACCGGGCCGTTTTTGTACGAATTCAACAATACTGGGCTTGATGATCCCCGAGCTCACCTTTTTTAAAAAATAAAAAACAAGCGAAACTCCTTGCTTAACGCAGGGTTTCGCTTGTTTTCGTATAATGGCAGAATTTATTGTTTTATTCAACAGTGCCCAAAGTTCTCTTGAAGAATGGCAGAATGCTCGTAAAGGCTTCAGCGACGTACGGGTCCAGGTCGTACATGTCAAAGTGACCAGCTTCAGGAATAACCACCATGGTCTTGTCACCTTCTGGCACAGCGTTGAAAACTTCCTCGGAAGCCGGCTTGGACCAGGCATTTTCTGCAGTGACGACCAGGTAAGGCTTGGTCATGTCCTTCATAATTTCCGGAACATTGTATTTAACAAGTTCCAGCTGGAGTTCCAGCTGGCTCCAGGAAACAACCAGGCTTGAGTAGCCGCGTCTGTTGCCTCTTGAGGTGTAGTAGTAAGCTGCGCCTTCATCAAAGTTGCGTGGCATGAAGTTCAGGTATTGCAGGTCGCCCTTGCCTTCTTCATATGCCTTCTTAGCCGCGATAACTTCTTCTTCTGGCTTGAAGAAGCCCATCATTGGTGACTTGGAAATGTCGGAGATGGCTGGCACGATTGCCGTGATTGCCTTCAAGCGGGCGTCTTTTACGCCGGCAACGGACATGTATGAACCGGAACCGCAGATGCCTAACCCGCCGATACGGTCCTTGTCAACGTAAGGAAGGCTTTCAAGGTAGTCAACGGCACTTTCAATGTCGTCTTCTTTCATGTCTGGCAGCTCAAGACCGCGCGGTTGCCCTTCGCTTTCGCCAGTAGTGGTGCCGTCAAAGACCAGGGTTACGTAGCCAGCTTCAGTCAAACGCTCTGCATAGACTGATTGGGCTTGTTCCTTGATTGACAGCATTGGACCGGTAACTACGATAGCCGGATAGTTGCGGCTGAGATTGAAGTCAGTGGGAATTCTGAGCAAGCCTGCCATGCGGGTGCCAAGCTTTTTGTTCAAGAAAACTACTTTTTGCGTATTCATATTGTGTTAACCTCGTTTATTATAAATCTTCACCAAGTGGGGTTGATGCGTATCTTGCCAAGGTTTCCGGGGTAGCGGTGTAGTAAGGGGTCCCCTTGTCGAGCTTGGCAATTTCAGCCATTTCAGAATCAGTCAGTGAGAAGTCAAAGATGTTGAAGTTGTCACGGATATGGTCTGGATTCTTGGAACCAGGGATGACCACGTCACCGTTTTGGATGTGCCAGCGCAGGATGATTTGCGCGTTGGACTTGCCGTACTTTTTGCCCAATTCTGAGAAGACCGGCTGGTTGATCAAGGTCTTGTCGCCGTGGCCCAGCGGGTACCAAGCCATCAAGCCCATGTCGTACTTGGCCAGGAACTTCTTGAGTTCGGTTTGCGGGTAGTATGGGTGAGCTTCGACTTGAACGACTTGAGGCTTGATTTCCATGGTGTCAATGGCTTCCTGGATCAGTTCCTGCGGGAAGTTGGACAGACCGATTGCCTTGGCCTTGCCTTCCTTAACGGCCTTTTCGATGTTCTTGTAGCCTTCACGCCAGTTGTCAGTCGGCTGGTGCAGGAAAAGCAGGTCCACGTAGTCAGTTTGCAGGCGGTTCAGCATTTCGTCTACGGCAGTTTCCTTTTCGTAAACGGTTGGCCAAAGCTTGGAAACCAGGAAGATGTCTTCACGAGCCACGCCGCTCTTCTTGATGCCTCTGCCAGTAGCAGATTCATTGGCATAAGCGTTGGCGGTGTCAATCAGGCGAATGCCGCTTTCCAGCGCACTAGCGACAGAGTTTTCTGCGTCGTGGGATGAAAGCATAAAGGTGCCGATACCAGCCATAGGCATTTTCAAACCGTTGTTTAATTCTAAGTATTCCATTTTTGTCTTCCTTTCAGGAACTAGTTGTTTGTTTTTTCTTGATGCTTTTATAATACTAGCTTGCCGCAATGAAAGATAATGCTTGCTAAACATGTTGCTATGCATCCCTGCTATAGAAAAAAGCCACTGGAGCTATTACTTGCTTCAGTGGCTTTTTGAACTTTAGTTTTCTTGGCTTTTTGGATCGATGAACAAGATTCTGACCTTGCAGCGAATATCGTGCTGGTAGTCCAGTTGGCAGATCTCACTAAAAATCTGCAGCTTTTTGTTGCAGCGCATGGCTAGGGCGGTATCCTGCTCGTTCAAGCAGCCCAGTTCATTGCCGCCCATAGTGCAGACAACGATTTGTTTATTTGGGGGATTCAGCGTAAGAGACAAGGCCTGCCCTACTTCGACCTGCTCAAGGTGCTTTTGCCGACTCTCGCCAAAGAAATCTTCACCATCTGTCTCCAAGAGCCAACTTTCAACATGCGGCAGATCAGCTAAAACGGATGGGGTCATTTCCTGGTAGATGGCCAGACTCAGCTGAATGACCTGCCTCTTTTCATCGATGGATTTGATAAAAGCGGCAGGCTTTTGCTCAGGGTTTGCTCTAGCCTTCCTAATCAAATTAGCGATGCGTGGGTTTGGCAGGCAGCCCAGGGTCTGTCCTTGACAAGTAGCCACAAGACGACCTGCATCCTCTTTAAAAAAGACATCCATTTCCGGCTGCAGCAGGTACCAGTCCTTTGTACATTCGCTCCCTCTTAATTCAACAGATGGAATGTACCGCATTCTGTAGTGGTTGCCATCGAACAAATCCAATTGCCCCAAGTTATATCTGAAAGGACCATAAAGGCGCTCATATTCGCGTTTAGTGGTCAATTCTTTTTCCCGTTCATCGAAGGTGGATTTGAGAGCCAGCTTTTTTGTCAAGTAATTGACCAACTCGACAACTTTACTTGTCAAATCTGGATCGTAGGCAAAATAGAGCGGCAGTGTGGCAGGGATACCAGGCTCTTTGTCGTAGCAGATTATTAGCAAGGGAGCGGCTGTATTGCGATTGCTGATGTCCCTTAGGCAAAAATTGGCCAGATCCGAACTATCGCAAGGAATTGTAACACTTAATACCTCATTTTGCAGGTCAGTATAAATAATCTGCCTGCTATTGACGGTTAAAAGTTCTCTTTCGTTCTTTATTTGCCAGTTTTCGCCAGCTTCAATCCGGCTGACTGGGCTGTCTTTTGGGCTAGTCATCCTGGTTACCTCAGTTCAGTAAATTGGAGTTACCATAGTCCATTCACCTCCTGCTTCAACTCAAGGACCTTATCTTCGATTTCTTTAATTACCTGCATGAAGCTATCATCATCTAGGCCTGTTGGATCTTCTAATCCCCAGTCTACCCGCTTTTTAGCAGGCAAGTATGGGCAGTGAACTCCGCAGCCCATGGTCACGACGTAATCGACGGCTGGCAAGTCAGCAAGAGTTTTTGTTTTTTGACCGTTAGCCAGCATATCGATGCCGTAATGCTCTTCCAGCAGGCGAACCGCATCGGGATTGATCTGGTCTTTTAAGTCAGTACCGGCTGAGTAGGATTCAAAAACATCCCCGGCCAGTTTTCTCCCTAAGGCCTCAGCAATCTGACTGCGGCAGGAATTATGGGTGCAGATAAAGGCTACTTTTGCTTTGGTCATGGTGTTCTCCTGTTATTTTTGCTTGAGCAGACCAAGTCCGCTGATGGTAAGGTCGCTGGAATCGTTGACGAAGGAAAAAGTTGGGATGCTGCCCATACCTTCATCTAAAGCCTCCATCAAGATCATGGCAAAAAATTCAAACCAGCTGTCCATTGGAACGTCATTTCTGTCGTCTTGCGGAGTCAGCCAGAATTTAGTTGCAGCTTCTCTGGTCTTAACATTGAGCGCAAGCCCAATTGCGGTATTGTAGAAGTCAAATGTCGCTTTGAACGAGTGGACATCCGGGTCATCGATGTGGATGCCTAGTTCATTAGGGATGTCGGTTTCCGTGATCATCATTCGGCCCGTAATTTTGCCGTATTTTTCTTCAAAGTTCTGAATCGAGCCACGTTTTTTAAGTTCTGTCTCTACCCTGTCAAACAAAGCTTCGTTCTCTAACATACAAATTTCCTTTCCAGCCAAGTTGTAACCGATTGCTTATAGATTATATTATAAACTGCTTGCCTCTACAATTTAACTGTTTTGTACTGTGTGTAATAGTTAAACAGAATTGCGTTAAAATTATTTTTTCGTAAGTCAGCACTGTACAGCGGCATTGGGTAGTACGCTTATTCAATTGATTGTTGATAAGCGACTGTGTAGTTAACAGTCGGCATTAGTTATCAGTCACTCCTTTAAACACGTCAACCATGCATTGCACTGGGTCCGCTTTAGCTGGTTGGCCATTAGCAGGATCATAGTTTGGCTTGTCACCTTCATCATAAAGGTAGCCATCACTTTCACGGGTGGCAGTTAACTGATCATCGAGGCCAGGCAGATTGCCGTCCTTGTCAAAGTCAACCTTGTCCATGTCCAGCAGGCCCTTGCCCGCTTTAGCATTGCGAACGTGAGCATTGGTCAGAGCGTCCTTGACAGCAGAGTTGAGCTTGAGCCCGTACACAGTAGCTTCAAACTCATCTTTCTGCTCCTTGCTCTGGTTCTGCAGCTCTTCAATCTGGGCTGTCAGCTCTTCGTTGTCCTGGGCAGCCTTCTTGAAGCTCTTGAGTGACGCTTCATAATCAACAGTCTGCTTCTTCAAGGCTTCGTTCTCAGCCTTCAAGGTTTCAAAGCTACCCTTGGCCTTCTCAATGTCATGGCCGTTCAGCTTCGCTAATCGCTTGTATCTTCGTTTTTTCTGCTTTCTTTTTCTCTTTCTGCCCAGAACTTTTCACTTTCTGCGATCTTCTGCTTTAGAAACTTTCTGCTCTTTTCCCATTCGTCCGAAGGCCCACTAGAAAATACCTCATGCAAATTTTCTAAAGTTATTGGTGTCTTTCCTTCATCACTAGTTTTATTGGTCTCCATCTTCAACTACCTCAATGTATCGTTTTCCATCTTTCACGTATGCATCAGTAACAATAAACTTGGTGTTTCTCTTAAAAAGTACTTCATTTTCTGTATCAAGAGAAAAGCCGTTAAGTTGTCTTCCAGAGTGACTCTTCTAATCACCATTCTAACATTATCTTCTGAATTATAAACACCGTGTTGCGTTGATGATGCATAGCTCTTCTCTTGGATATAACCTTTTTCAAGGGCATCACTAACGAATTTTTCTGCATCTTCCTGGTACATGAAAAGAAGAGACCTATTCAATGGCTCTGCATCAGTGTATAACGGAAATTTGTCTAACGCTTTATCTAAATTGTCAACTATCGTCTGCTGTTGTTCAGTCAACGGATAACCATTTCTTAGATTATCGTTCAAGACATAAGCAGCAGGAGATACATAATCGGTCACCGCTCTTCTCTCCTCAAGCGTTAAGTCTGATTCCTCAGTTGCTACTCCACTTCCTGGAGCAGACCCAGAAGCAAAGCCACTAGACGTTAAGCTGGCAGAAGCACCAACGCTGGCCTTCATGGCAGTTGATCATATCTCTAATAACATTCTGTGAAAAGGCTTTAATCTAAAAAGCCATGTACCATGTACACAGCTTTTCATAATATTGATTATGTTAAATGATACCTATATTTCTTTTTCCTTTCGAGTCAGAACCAGAACCGCTAATAAATAAAAGACCAGTCCAGTAACCAGCAGAGCCACTACTGATACCCAGACAGACGCGGTTTTGTTGTCGTAAACAAAGACTACTCCCAGAATTTCCTTTAGTTCTTTCAATACTCCCGCTGGCTGATTGGCGAAATTTTCCTTGATGGCCTGCTTCATCAAAAGCTGCCGGTACAAGACGGCCGAGTGCGCGCAAGGGAAATATTTGACAAGCCACTGAACGTCCTTTGGCAAGTTGCCAATTGGAATGTAGGCGCCGACCTGGAAGCCGATCAAAGTTCCGACGATCGTACTTGCAGCTGAAAAGGCACTGTTGCTTCTCAAAAAAGAAATAATGAAGGAAGCTATTGCCGAGGAAGCGAAGGCTGACAAGACTATTACACCAAACAACTCAAGTAAAGTCACTGGGTCCAAGACGGCTCCGCCGGCTAAACCGAGGTAGATTTCTCCAAAAAGCAGCGTAAAAATAGACATAATGATGCTGATGATGAAACTGGTAGCGATATAGCCGCCCGCGATCTGTCTTCTGCTCACCGGTGAGGTGTAGAAGTCTTTAATGGTCTTGTTCTCCCGGTCGCTGATCATCACTCCGTAGGCCCCCAAGCTGGTGGTGATCGACGCTGAAGCCAGCATTCCCGCCAGCATCCAGGCCCGCATTAGCCGGTTGGGATGCGGCAGGAACTTCAATTCGCTGCTGATCGAATCCCCAATGAAAAAGATATACAAAGCGAAAATAATGATTACGCTCAGCATGGAAAAAAACACTGAAGTCTTGTCCCGAAAATATATTTTGAGGTTTCTCCTGATCATCGTCTTCATTCCCGCAGCCTCCTTCCTGTAATGTTCAGGAACACGTCATCCATTGTCCCATGCTGAACTTCAAAACTTTGCAAGTAATCGCGGAGCTTTTCTACAATGGCAATCGAGTCCAGGGTATTCTTCAATTCAAGCTCGTAAAGGTCAGCCTCTTTCCGCCAATGAAGGTCCATTTTTGCCAGCATGATCTCCAATTGCTGGCTTTTGGATACAATTTCAGCCTGTCATAACTGTAGCGTTCTTTAAGGCTGGTCGGACTGCCTTCGGCAACGATGCTGCCGTGGTCCAGAATCACCACATAGTCAGCAACCGACGCTTCCTCCATATAGTGCGTGGTCAAAAAGATGGTCATCCCCTGCTCTGCTTGCAAACGGCGGATCGTCTTCCAAATATGCTGCCGCGTTTGCGGGTCAAGCCCCGTCGTTGGTTCGTCTAAGAAGAGAATCTTCGGAGTGTTTAACAGGCTTCTGGCAATATCAGCCCGCCTCCTCTGCCCTCCGGACAGCTTTCCGTATGGCCGCTTCAGCAGCTCCTTGATTTCGGTGTACTCAGCTGCCCGGTTAACGGCCTCTTTTACTTGGGTCTTGCTGTGATAGTAAAAGCCAGCTCTTAAGGTCAAGTTTTCACCGACCGTAAGTCTTTTATCCAAAAGTCCCTCTTGAAAGACGATTCCGATCTTCTGCTTGATGCCCTGTGTATCAGTCTGTACGTCCAGACCGGCTATTTTGATCTGGCCAGAGTCAAATTTTGTTAAGGTCGACAGACAGTCAACCGTCGTAGATTTTCCGGCACCATTCGGACCAAGAAAAGCAAAGAGCTCTCCTTCGCGAACTTGAAAAGAAACATCGTTGATGACGACGTGCTTGGCTATGTGTTCACCCAACTTCAAGAGCAGCCGTTTTCTACAAACATGGTGCAGTTCAAGTCACTCTTTATCGATGACCTGTGTGTTGACACTTCCCGCCGCTCCCAAGGCGTCGGCCGGGCTTTGCTGGATTTCGTCAAACAGGAAGCCAAGCGCCTGGGGTGCTATGAAGTGACCTTGAACGTCTGGGCCGGCAACGATTCCGCCATTCGCTTCTATGAGAAAAACGGCCTCAAGGTCAAGGAAACTACGATGGAATACATTCTGTAGTCACTAAAACTGCTTAAAACGACCCGTGGAGCAAGTGCCCACGCGGTCGTTTTTGCTTATTCAAGTGCCCTTGGCAGCGGAGTCAGTGCAATTCCCGAAAAAATATTCCAAAAAATGCTTGACCTTGAGCTAGCTCCAGGTTTTAGAGTAATTACTATCAAGTTAACGAAAGAAGGAATTACACATGCATTCAATTAGCTTTCCAAGCCGTTTTTTGCCTGGAACGACTGACAATTTTGTTTCTAATGAGGTTATTGCTAAAGATCTGACTGTCTTTGACATCTGGCACTATCTTATTGATACCGCTGAATGGGAAAAGTACTATGACAACGCCGCTAACATTGAACTTACCAACGGCGAAAACAGCGAGCTTCACTACGGCGAACGTTTCCACTTTGATACTTTCGGCTTCCCGATCGATGCCCAGGTCATGGAACTGGTCAGCCCGACGGCTGACAGTCCAGTAGCCAGAATCGCCTGGCATGGCTGGAACGACGGGGATGAAGATTCTTCAATCGACGTTTACCACGCTTTCTTGATCGAACAGCTGCCTAACAACCGCGTGCGGCTTTTGACCCAGGAATCTCAGCTGGGCAAGTCAGCCGCTGAACTGGCCGGGACTGTGCCAAACCCAATGCTTAACGGCCACCAGGCTTGGCTTGACGGCTTGGTAACCGCAGCTAGAGAACAATATTAACGATTACAGACACGGAGGCAAATTATCAATGAAAACTTGGATGATTACTGGTACTTCAAGCGGTTTTGGCAAGGCCCTGGCAAGCAAGCTGGCCCAGGAAGAAGGCGTCAACGTCATCGCCACCGCCCGCAAGGAAGCTGATCTTGACTACCTTGACCAGTACGACCATGGGCAAATCAAAAAAATCATCGTTGACGTTTCCGATCCGCAAGCGGTCAAGCGGGCAGCCGCAGAAGCCCTGGCCTTTTCGTCAAAAATCGATGTTCTGGTCAACAATGCAGGACTCGGCTACTTCTCAACGATCGAGGAAAGCGACCTAAAGGAAGTACGCTACATGTTTGAAGTCGACTTCTTTGGCCTGGCTGAAATGACGGAGGCCTTGCTGCCGCAGTTCCGGGCCAACAAGAGTGGTATAATTGTCAATATTTCATCGGCTCTGGGTCTGACTACTCTGCCAACCATGGGCTACTACAGTGCCGCCAAGTTTGCGGTTGAAGGCTATTCAGATGCCCTGCGCCAGGAAGTAGCCGACCTTGGCATCAAGGTACTGACGGTTGAACCGAGCGGCGCGCGGACCAACTGGGCCGGCTCTTCATCTGAAAAGAAAGTGCCGGAAATCGCTGACTATGCCAAGTTCAAGAACATGGTTGCCACGACCGACCAGGCGGTTGACAATGCCCCTGGGGATCCAGCTTTGATTGCCCAGGCAATCATCGACGCAGTCAACAGCGACAAGATGCCAGACCACCTGCCGCTTGGCGAATTTGCCTACAACGGCAGCCTGGACAAGCTGCGCAAACTGGCTGGCGAAATTGAGAGCAATCGCGCCATCTCTCTGTCAACCGATGACAAGTAAGTGACTGAAAACAGATAAGCATTGGAGGAAAAAGATGAGCTACAGCATCGGCCAAGTTGCGGCAAAACTAGGAATTTCTATTGACACGATTCGTTACTATGACAAGGAGGGCCTGCTGCCCTTCATCCAGCGCAACGGAAACGGCCGGCGCGTTTTTTCCGACAATGACGTTCACTTGATGCGGACGATCATCTGCTTGAAAAACGCCGGCGTGCCGGTGACCGATATCGCTGACTTCATCCAGATGCGCCTGCAAGGCGACAGCACTCTTGTGGACCGCTACCAGCTTTTGAAAGCTCACGAAAAAGACCTGGAGACACAGATCAGCGACCTGCAGGATACCCTGTGCTACCTGAAGTTTAAGGAATGGTATTTCGAGACCGCGATTAAAGCAGGTACCGAAAAAATTCACTTCACGCCAGGCAGCAACGAAGTCGTGCCCGAATTGGCCGACCAGTACAGCCAGTATCTGGAAGAAACCGGCCAAAGCGAGGAGCTGGCCCGCTTCAAGAGCGTCAAGGACTACCGGAACCGCAGCCATTAAATTTCCCCGTGAAAAAAGAAGGCAAAAACTCCATGAAAACTTTGATCATTTTCGCGCACCCGCATTCGCGCGCTTCAAAGGTCAACCGCCCGCTGCTCAAAGCAGCCGAGGACCTTGACAACGTGACCGTGCGCGACCTCTATCAACTCTATCCTGACTTCAAAATCGACGTGGCCGCTGAACAGGCGGCGCTGGAAGCGGCCGACCGGGTTG
>NZ_BOCG01000630.1 GCF_016587775.1 Lactobacillus nasalidis
GCTCCCGCAATATGGTCCATTGGAGCAGTGGTTTATCTCGCCTCCCTGTCACGGAGGAGATCGCGGGTTCAAATCCCGCATGGACCGTTTGATGGCTCGGTAGCTCAGTTGGTAGAGCAATGGATTGAAGCTCCATGTGTCGGCGGTTCGATTCCGTCCCGCGCCATTGAAAATGGAGGAATAGCGAAGTGGCTAAACGCGGCGGTCTGTAAAACCGCTCTCTCTGAGTTCGGTGGTTCGAATCCACTTTCCTCCATAATAGGGATATAGTTTAAAGGTAGAACTACGGTCTCCAAAACCGTCGGTGTGGGTTCAATTCCTACTATCCCTGTTAGAAAATATGGCGGTATTGGTGAAGTGGTTAACACACTGGTTTGTGGATCCAGCACACGTGGGTTCGATTCCCACATACCGCCCTAGCCCAGGTGGCAAAAAGAAAATAATGTGGCGGTGTAGCCAAGTGGTAAGGCAGAGGTCTGCAAAACCTTAATCGTCGGTTCGACTCCGATCCCCGCCTTAGGCTTAGCGGCCATAAGTGAAATAGCATGGCGGTGTGGCGGAATTGGCAGACGCGTCAGACTCAAAATCTGGTGTCCATTACGGACGTATCGGTTCGACCCCGATCACCGCTATT
>NZ_BOCG01000631.1 GCF_016587775.1 Lactobacillus nasalidis
GGCCGGGTAGCTGCTGGCGGCCGCCTGGCGCAGCAGCCATTTGCCCTCATCCAGCCGGCCCAGGCCCACGCATTCGCGGCAATACAGCGCCCCTGAGGGCAGGTGGGCCCAGCAGGGGCTGCCGCAGCGCTGGCAGATGCCTTTTTGCACGGCCGGAATTGCCGTCTGCCCCTCTTTTATGCTATTATCCAAGTTATCGACCAACCATTGGCGGCCGGATTGCTTTTCTTCCTTCAATTTTCTCGCCTCCACTTATTAGTACACCGAAAAGGGATGATTTTTTGTCACAAGAAGCAGATTTTTTAACCATTAAAGAAGGCGGCCAGCACGAACTGGTCATCAAAAAAAGCCGCTTTATCGCCACTTTTGCCCGGATAGGCAGCGAGCAGGAAGCCAGAGACTTCATTGCCGCCACCAGCAAGAAGTACCATGACGCCACCCACAACACATACGCCTACACCCTCGGCTTAAACGACGAGCACGTCAAAAGCAGCGACAACGGCGAGCCGGCCGGCACGGCCGGAGTGCCCGAATTAAGGACCCTGCAGCTCATGCAGCTGAAAAACGTGGCCGTCGTGGTCACCAGGTATTTCGGCGGCATCAAGCTGGGCGCCGGCGGCCTCATCC
>NZ_BOCG01000632.1 GCF_016587775.1 Lactobacillus nasalidis
CAATCGGCGACTATGTGCTGACCGGGGGAGAATTGCCGACCATGAGCATGATTGATGCTACGGTCCGTCTGCTGCCGGGAATCCTCGGCAATGCCATGTCGGCGGTTGAAGAATCATTCTCTGACGGCCTTTTGGAATACCCGCAGTACACCCGGCCAGCTGACTTTGAGGGCCAGCAGGTGCCGGAAATCCTGCTTTCCGGCAACCACGGCAAGATTGCCGAATGGCGGCACTACCAGGCTTTGAAGGCCACCTGGCTCAAGCGGCCGGACCTGCTGGAAGGCCGGGAGCTGACGGCTGAAGAGGTCAAGATGCTGCGGCAGATCAAAGAAGAAGCCGGGCAAGAGTAATTTCCCGAAAGACGCTTGCTTTAGCCGGGCAAAGATGGTATTCTATTAAGCGTGGTATTTTGCCAAAAAAGATTAGGGGTGTTCCGCTGGCCCAGAGAGGTGGATGAATGCCGTAGAAGGAGAAACAATAATGGATCCATTAATTCAAGAATTGACTAAAGAACAACTTCGTGACGACATGCCTGAATTCCGTGCCGGGGACACTGTTCGTGTTCACGTACGTGTTGTTGAAGGCACTCACGAACGTATCCAGATCTTCGAAGGTGTCGTAATCAAGAAGAAGGGCACTGGCATCGGTGCTACCTACACTGTTCGTAAGATCGCTTCCGGCGTTGGCGTTGAACGTACTTTCCCGGTTAACACTCCACGTGTTGCCAAGGTTGAAGTTACTCGCCATGGCCGCGTACGTCGCGCTAAGCTTTACTACCTGCGGACTCGTAGCGGTAAGGCTGCCCGTATCGCAGAACGTCGTCGTTAATTCTAGCAACGATTCTGAGACTGCTTTGCAATTTTTGCAAAGCAGTTTTATTTTTGCAAAAAATCTTCAAGACAGATATGACCGATTATAGTTTTTATTGTAAAAATAGTACGTGTTTGCTAAGAAAATCCCCTAACATCATAGGACAAAAATAATTGTCTGTGTTTTAAAGACGAACTTTCCCTTTTGAAACAGGTGCTTTTACGCTATACTACCTACATGCTATTGTCTAATGTTTAGTGATTTATGGAGGAAGTTATGGCAAAGTCCATCTTTAAAAAAGAACTCGCAGCACTTTTGCTGGCCGCGGCCGTAATGGCGCCAGGCCAAGCCGGTGCAAGCAAGCTTAAGGTTGCAAGCGTGGCTGACAAGGCCAGCAAGCCGTCTCAAAGCAAAGACTGGAAGAATCCCAAAAAATACAGCAAGGATATTCCTGTGCAGTTTTTGAGCATCAACGACTTGCACGGGAACTTGTCAACTACGGGTTCGGCAACTCTGGGGCAAAAGACCTACAATAACGCGGGAACTGTGGCCCGGCTGGCAGCCTACTTGAATCAGGCACAAAAAGACTTCAAGAAGAAGAACAAGCAGGGGACAAGCTTCAGAGTTGAATCTGGGGACATGGTCGGAGCATCGCCGGCCAATTCCTCTCTCTTGCAAGACGAGTCAACCATGCACGTCTTGAAGGCCATGAAATTCACCATTGGCACTTTGGGCAATCATGAATTTGATGAAGGCCTGAGTGAATTCAACCGGATCGTTTTGGGCAAAAAGCCAAGCAAGAAGTACAATTCCGCCGAAATGGCATATCCGCATCAAAAGTCCGGCTTGCAGATCATCGTTGCCAATGTTGTCCGCAAGAGCACGGGCAAGACGCCTTATGGCTGGAAACCGTATACCGTTAAGACGGTCAAGGCTGGCAAAAAGCGGGCCAAAGTCGGCTTTATCGGCATCTTGACCACTGAAATGCCGACTCTGACCACCAAAAAGAATTACTCAGCTTTTAAGTACCTGGACGAAGCCAAGACGATTGCCAAATATGAAAAGATCTTGCGCAAAAAGGGAGTCAAGGCGATCGTGGTTCTGGCTCACAAGGGGGTTGAAACCGCAGCTGACAGCAAGGGCAAGCTGACAACCACTGGCGACAGCGTTACGATTTTGAAAAAGCTGAACAAAATCGATCCGAAAAATTCGGTCGATCTGATGATTGCCGGGCACTCACACCAGTACGCGAATGCTAAAGTGGGGAAGACCCACCTTGTGCAGGCTTTGAAGTATGGCCAAGCCTACACTGATTCGATCGGCTACATCAATCCAAAAACCAAGGACTTTGTAAAGGGCAGCCTGGTTTCTCATGTTTATCCGGTTCTGTCGGCAACAGATGATCCAAAGACCGCGCCGAACAAGACGGTCAAGAAAATTGTCGCTGATGCCGATAAGCGCGTTTCTGCGATTACCAAGCAAAAGATCGCAACCGCCAAGACCGCGGAAACAATCACGGGCCGTGAAAACAACAACAGCTCCAATGAAAACGCGGCTGGCGACCTGGTAGTTGACGCTCAACTGTCTGAAGCCAACCGGCAAGGCTTCAAGGTCGACTTTGCCATGACCAATGGTGGCGGCGTCCGGTCGGGCCTGACCGTCAGCGCCGACAAGTCGATTA
>NZ_BOCG01000633.1 GCF_016587775.1 Lactobacillus nasalidis
ATGGAAGTCTGCAATGCCCAAAGTCGGTGGGATAACCATTTAGGAGTCAGCCGCCTAAGGCAGGGCAGATGACTGGGGTGAAGTCGTAACAAGGTAGCCGTAGGAGAACCTGCGGCTGGATCACCTCCTTTCTAAGGAAAGACACACAGTCGGAGAGTGGCAACACTAAGAGAAGATTGTGAGTTACGGAAGCACACTGCAAAAGAAACTTTGTTCAGTTTTGAGAGTACCAACAATAAGTACTTGGGCCTGTAGCTCAGCTGGTTAGAGCGCACGCTTGATAAGCGTGAGGTCGATGGTTCAAGTCCATCCAGGCCCATTGAAATGTGAAGATTGCTCTTTACATTTCGGGCAAGATGGAGTAACATCTTAAAAGTTGATATTTACGGGGGCATAGCTCAGCTGGGA
>NZ_BOCG01000634.1 GCF_016587775.1 Lactobacillus nasalidis
CTTCCCTTATGAGCCGACGGCCGACCAGCTGCGGGCCAGTGCCGAAATCAAGGCTGACATGGAAAAGCCCAAGCCAATGGACCGGCTGCTGGTCGGCGACGTGGGCTTCGGCAAAACCGAAGTGGCCATGCGGGCGGCCTTCAAAGCCATCTGTGACGGCAAGCAGGTTGCCTTTTTGGTGCCGACGACCATCCTGGCCCAGCAGCACTACCAGACCATCAAGGACCGCTTCAAGGGCTTCCCGGTGGAAATCGCCAGCCTGTCGCGTTTTCAAACGCAGGCGGAAAGCAAGCAGATCGTGGCCGGCTTAAAAGACGGCAGCATCGATTTGGTGGTCGGCACGCACCGGATCTTGTCCAAGGACGTCCGCTTCAAGGACCTGGGCCTCTTGATCATCGATGAAGAGCAGCGCTTCGGCGTGGCCCACAAGGAAAAGCTCAAGCAGCTGAAGACGAACATCGACGTGCTGACTTTGACGGCCACGCCGATTCCGCGGACGCTGCACATGTCCATGATCGGCATCAGAGACCTGTCGGTCATGGAAACGCCGCCGCAGAACCGGTACCCGATCCAGACCTATGTCCTCGAGCAATTGCCGGCGACGGTCAAGGAAGCCTGTCAAAGGGAAATGCAGCGGGACGGCCAGGTCTTTTACCTGCACAACCGCGTCGGCGATATTGAAGAAACGGTGGCGCGCTTGGAGCAGCTTTTGCCGCAAGCGCGGATTGCCTACGCCCACGGGCAGATGAGCGAAAACCAGCTTGAGGACATCCTAAGCCGCTTTTTGGACCGGGAATTCGACATCCTGGTCACTACCACCATCATCGAAACCGGGATCGACATGCCCAACGTCAACACAATGATCATTGAGGACGCCGACCACTACGGGCTCAGCCAGCTTTACCAGCTGCGGGGCCGCATCGGCAGAAGCGCCCGTCTGGCTTACGCCTATTTCCTCTACCAGCCCAACAAGGTGCTGACTGAAGTGGGGGAAAAGCGACTGGATGCCATCCGGGACTTCACCGAACTTGGCGCCGGCTTCAAGATCGCCATGCGCGACCTCTCCATCCGGGGGGCCGGCAACATGCTGGGGGCCCAGCAGCATGGCTTCATTGACAGCGTCGGCTACGACCTCTACTCACAGATGCTGGCTGACGCCATTAAGGAGCGCCAGGGCAAAAAGCCGGTCAAAAAGAGCAATGCCGAAGTCGACCTGGGCCTGGAAGCCTACATTCCAAGCGACTATATTGCCGACCAGGAGCAGAAGATCGAGTTTTACAAGAAGATCAAGACTATCAGCGGCCAGCAGGACCGGGAAGACATCGAAGACGAATTGCTGGACCGCTTTGGCGACTATCCAGCCGCCGTTGAAAACCTGCTGAACGTGGCCAGCCTGAAGGCAGTCTGCGACCTGGCCCAGATCTTGACCCTGATCAAGCAGAAGAACCAGGTCAAGCTGGTCTTCAGCCCCGCTGCCAGCCGGGAAATGGAAGGGCCGAACGTCTTCAAGGCCCTGGAACACGTTTCCTGGAAGGCGCGGATCGCCCTGGACGGGCAGAAGCGGCTGACCGTGACCCTGCTGCTGCCAGACCAGGTCAACCGCCGCAGCATGTTCGCGGAACTGAATACTTTTGCCAAGGCCGCAGCCAAAATCGTGCAGCGCTAGCCGCATTTAGAAAGAAAACAGGAGAAAACCATGAGAATCGACAAATTTTTGAAAATTTCCCGCCTGGTCAAAAGAAGAACCGTTGCCAAGGAAATGGCCGACCAAGGCCGAGTAAGCGTCAACGGCAAGACCGTCAAGTCCAGCTACAATGTCGTGGTTGGCGACGTGATTGCAGTTGCCTATGGCACCAGAGTGATCAAAGCCCGGGTCCTGGACCTGCGCGAAACGACCAAAAAGTCGGAAGCTGGCGACTTATACGAGCTGGTTGACTAATGACTTTTTTCGCTTAAGCTGATATACTAGATCTATTATATGATTTTAGGATAAAGGGCAGACAGTGATGGGGAACAACAAGCAAAAGCGTCAAAACGTAACGCCGCTGCGGCCTGACCGGGAGGTCAACCGGCTGAAGAAGCGGCAAATCAAATTCAGAGAGGTCCACCGGGTCCGGCGCAACCGGATCATCGCCTTGATTTTGCTGGCCTTTGCCGTGCTCGGCTTTCAGCTGGCGGTAACCAAGGCCCGGACGGCCAAGATCGAAAAACAGGTCAGCCAGAGCCAGACTGCCTTGGCCAAGGCCAAGTCCACCAAGAAGAAGCTGACCAATGAGCGCGATGACATGAAAGACAGCGACTACGTTGCCAAGGTGATTCGCTACAAGTACAAGTACACCAAGAGCGGCGAACGGGTCTACAACATTAAAGAAAAGGGCGATAACTGATGAACTACCGGGTTGGCCAGCGCCTTGACGGCGTGATCAACAACGTGACGGATCTGGGGATTTTCGTGACCCTGCCCAAGCACAAGAGCGGCTTGATTCACCACAGCGATTTTGGCGACGACTGGCCGAGAGAACGCCAGCGCTGGCAGGCAGGCGACCAGGTGCGGGTGGTCATTCAGAACCTGCGCAAGGGCCGGCTGGACCTGTCGCTGCGCCGCGTCAATGATCCGGATCTGCAGGATCCGACGAATCAATTCAGCAGCTTGAAGCCGCGTGACTTTGCCTCTGTCCTCAACCGTGTGGACCAGGAGGCGCAAACTGAAATCAAGCAGCTTGAAGCTGCTCTGAACTAAGACTGGTCCTGGGGGACCAGTCTTTTCATTTGAAGCAGGAATTGAGGATAATCATGGACATTAAAGACAAACTGGCCGCCTTTTTCGCTGAAGAAGGGCTGCCCTTAAAGGGAAGCTTTCTGGTTGCCGTCAGCGGCGGACCGGACTCAATGGCGCTTCTCGACCTTATGCGGCGCCTGCCGGGCAATTTCAGCCTGGCCGCGGCCCATCTGGACCACCAGCTGCGCCCAGACAGCTGGGAAGAAGGCCGGGTTTTGCGCGCCTATTGCCGGAAATACCAGATTCCGCTTTACGAAAGCGTCTGGCCCAAGTCCCTGCACCCGCGCCGCGGCCTTGAGGCAGCAGCCAGGGAGTACCGCTATGGCTTTTTGCTGGCGACCGCGCGGCAGATCAAGGCAGACTGCCTGCTGACCGCGCACCACGGGGACGACTTGCTGGAGAACATCCTGCTCAAGCTGATCCGCTCGGGTATTCCCCGGGAAATGAACAGCTTGAAACCCGTGAGCCGGCGCGGCCCGGTCAAGCTGGTCCGCCCGCTTCTGGCCTTCAGCAAGGCGGAACTGCTGGCTTATGCGGCAGCCGCGGGCCTGGACTACGTGGAAGACTCGACCAACTCGGAAGACATTACGGCTCGCAACCGCCTGCGCCGGGAAGTGATTCCGCTCTTGAAGGCAGAGAATCCGGGAATTCTGGCCAATGCCTGCCGCTTCAGCCAGGAAATGACGGCCGCAGAAGACTATTTTGCCCGGACCGCGGCCAGCCTGCCCGCGCCGCAGGCCCTGTTTGGCGGCTGGCGGATTCCGCGGGCGGCCAGCGAGGCGGAAACGGAGCTTTTTAAGGCATACCTGGAGAATTTCGTGCAAAAAAAGTACAATAAAAGAGTCCAGTTCAGCCGCCGCCTGCTGGCCAGCGGCCAAAGCCAGGAGAAGGCCGGCTTGCACCTGCAGCTCTACCAGAAGCACTACTGGCTCTACCCGGCCAAGC
This sequence comes from Lactobacillus nasalidis, assembly GCF_016587775.1. Lineage (GTDB taxonomy): Bacteria > Bacillota > Bacilli > Lactobacillales > Lactobacillaceae > Lactobacillus > Lactobacillus nasalidis. The sequence goes on from NZ_BOCG01000634.1 coordinate 3,725, forward strand.
AGCCGCCGGCTGCGGCCAGACAAGCAGTTGAAGCTGACCGGCCCTTTTGGTTTCAGGGCCGCTGCTTTCTCTTGAG
>NZ_BOCG01000635.1 GCF_016587775.1 Lactobacillus nasalidis
TTCCCAAACATATGTTTCTGAAGTATGACTAAAATTTGCGCTCTAACCTAAAGCAAAGTTCTGGCTTTCCCTACGCTAATTCAACTTAGAACCTACCTGCTATCTCTTACATATAATCAAACACATTAAGTACGTTTTTCGCCACTAGTGTTATGCTCTTTGGGGCGCCGAATGTGGTTGGGATGAATTTCATTAAAAAGTTAGTCAGTTGGCTTGGTGGATTAGTCTTGATCATTATATTTGGTCTAGTCTTAATCACCCTCTACAATGCCTACTACTGCTTCGGTCCCATGATTTTTGGTGAGCACCTCGCTAGTGCCAGCAGCCAATTCTGGTTTGCAGAGTTGCTGCTTGGCGGTGGCTACACCGTAGTTGTCTTGCTTATCGCTATCGGAACTAAGCTCACTAGAAAGAACAAAAACAATTGAGAATTACTCTCATTTTTTATCCACTCAAAATAGCCATATGCATCCCCCCACAGCAAAAAAAGGCGAACCCCACCGGGTTCGCCTTTTAACTTACTTCTGGACCTTGGCGTACTTGCCGTTTTGCACGTAGACGCTCAAGATGGCCAGGTCAGCTGGGTTGACCCCGGAGATTCTTTCCGCCTGGGCCAGGGTTTCCGGCCGGATCTTAGCGAACTTCTCCCGGGCTTCGGTTGCCAGGCCCTCGATCTGGTCATAGTCGATGTCCTTCGGGATCTTCTTGGCTTCCTGCCGGCGCAGGCGGGCCACTTGGATCTCCTGCTTCTTGATGTAGCCGGCATACTTGATGTCGATCTCCACCTGTTCCTTGACGTAGCGGTCTCCGGCCAATTTCTGCCCGGTCAGGCGCTCCACGTCTTCAACCGTCACCTTTGGCCGTCTGAGGAAGACGTCAGCCTTGACCCCGCCGTTTAAGCTGCTTTCGCCCAAGCCAGCCAGGTATTCGTTGACGGCAATAGTCGGGTGGACAGTGATCTCGCCCAGCCGGTCCAGGTCTTCCTGGATCAGCTCCTTCTTTGCCAAAAATTCAGCATAGCGGTCATCATCGATCAGGCCCAGGTCATGCCCCTTTTCAGTCAGGCGCAGGTCGGCGTTGTCGTGACGGAGCAGCAGGCGGTATTCAGCCCGGCTGGTCAAAAGCCGGTAAGGCTCTTCCGTCCCCTTGGTGACCAGGTCGTCGATCAAGACGCCAATGTAGGCTTCATCCCTGCCCAAGGTGAAGGCTGGCTTGCCTTCCGCGCTCAAGGCCGCGTTGATCCCGGCGATGAGGCCCTGGCCAGCGGCTTCTTCATAGCCGGAAGTCCCGTTCATCTGCCCAGCCGTAAACAGGTGCTTGACCCGCTTGGTTTCCAGCGTGTGGGTCAATTGCCACGGGTCGACCACGTCGTATTCGATGGCGTAGCCTGGCCGCATCATCTCGACCTTTTCCAGGCCAGCGACCGTGTGCAGCATCTCCAGCTGGATTTCTTCCGGCATGGAGGTTGAAAAGTCGCCGACATAGATTTCTTCCGTCTTCCGCCCTTCCGGTTCCAGGAAGATCTGGTGGCGGTCCTTGTCGGCAAAACGGACGACCTTGGTTTCAATCGACGGGCAGTAGCGCGGCCCCACCCCGACGATGTCGCCGGAGAACATCGGCGACCGGTCCAGGTTCTGGTTGATGATCTCATGGGTCTTCGGGTTGGTGTAGGTCATCCAGCAGGAAGTCTGGTCAGTGAGGTAGTCCTCGTCCTTGCTGGTGAAGGAGAAGTGGCGGGGCTCCTTGTCGCCCGGCTCTTCTTCGGTCTTGGAGTAGTCGATCGTGTGCATGTTGACCCGAGGAGGCGTCCCGGTCTTGAAGCGGCGCAGCTTGAAGCCCAGTCTCTCCAGGCTTTCAGACAGCTTGATGGCTGGAATCGTGTTGTTGGGACCAGATGAGTAGTTCAGTTCCCCGATAAAAATCCGCCCTCTGGCCGCGGTCCCGGTCGTCAAAACCACGCTCTTGGCCCGGTAGCGGGCCCCGGTGTTGGTGACCACGCCCCGGCATTCCCCGTCTTCGACGATCAAGTCGTCAACGATGGCCTGGCGCAGGGTCAGGTTAGGGGTGTTTTCGATGGTCCGCTTCATTTCTTCATGGTAGTCCCACTTGTCGGCCTGGGCCCGCAGGGCCCGGACCGCCGGCCCCTTGCCCGTGTTCAGCATCCGCATCTGAATGTAGGTCTTGTCGATGTTCTTGCCCATCTCCCCGCCTAAAGCGTCGATTTCTCTGACCACGGTCCCCTTGGCCGGACCGCCGACTGACGGGTTGCACGGCATAAAGGCCACCATGTCCAGGCCGATGGTCAAAAGCAGGGTCTTCTCCCCCATCCGGGCGCTGGCCAGGGCGGCCTCGCAGCCCGCGTGGCCGGCACCGACCACGATCACGTCATATTCGTTTGAAACATAAGTCTTCATCTTTTTCGTCTTCCTTGCCTTCCTCGCTATTTCCCCAAGCAGAACTGACTGAAGAGGTCATTGATCAACTCGTCTGGCGCGCTTTCGCCCGTGATCTCGCCCAGGCTTTCCCAGGCGCCGGTAAAGTCGATCTGGACCAAGTCGACCGGCATCCCGTCTTCAAGTCCCTTGACCACGTCGGCCAATTGCTGCTTGGCCTTGGCCAAAAGGCCCGCCTGCCGCTGGTTGGTGACCAGGACCTGGTCGTTTGAGTTCTCGATGCCCTTGAAGAAGAGCTGCTTGATCAGGGCTTCCAGCTCGTCCAGCTTTTCCTTTTTCATGATCGAGGTGCTGATCACTTCGCTGCCGCTTTCTTCAGCAATATCGGCTGCTGACAGCTTCTCTCCCAGGTCCGTTTTGTTCAGCACGATAATCCGCTTCTTGCCGGCGGTCAAGTCCAAAAGCTGCCGGTCTTCTTCCGTCAATTCCTGGCTGCCGTCCAGCAAAAGCAGGATCAGGTCCGCCTGGGCAATGGCCTTCTTTGACCGCTCAACGCCGATTTTTTCCACCTGGTCCTCGGTATGGTGAATCCCGGCCGTGTCGATCAGTTCCAGCGGCACCCCTTTCACGGAGACGAATTCTTCCAGGGTGTCCCGGGTGGTCCCGGCCACGTCCGTCACGATCGCCTTGTCGCTCTGGGTCAGGTAGTTCAAAAGAGAGGACTTGCCCACGTTTGGCCGGCCGACGATGGCGGTCTTCAAGCCGTTTCTGAGGATCTGCCCCTCCTGGGCCGTTTCCAAAAGGCGGGCAATCTTGCCGCTGACGGCTTCAGCGCAATTCAGCATCTTCTGGGCCGTCACTTCTTCTTCATCGTACTCCGGATAGTCGATGTTGACCTCGACATTGGCCAAAACGTCCAGGATTTCCTGGCGCAGAGCCCGGATTTCGGTCAACAGGCCGCCGGAGAGCTGCTTGACGGCCACCTGCCGGGCCTTGTCGGTCTTGGCCCGGATGATGTCCATCACGCTTTCGGCCTGGGTCAGGTCGATGCGGCCGTTGACGAAGGCCCGCTTGGTAAATTCGCCCGGGTCAGCCATTCTGGCTCCGTTGGCCAAAAGCAGCTGCAGGATGTCGTTTGTCACCACGATCCCCCCGTGGCAGTTGATTTCCACGGTGTCTTCCTTGGTAAAAGTCTTCGGGGCCAGCATGACGGAAACCATGACTTCGTCGATCACCTGCCCGCTTGCCGGGTCCACGACGTGCCCGTAGTTGATCGTGTGGCTGGGCACCTTGGTCAGGTCCTTGCCCTTGAACAAGCGGTTGACAATGGCAACCGCGTCTTCCCCGGAGACGCGGACGATCGAAATCCCGCCTTCCCCCAGCGGCGTTGAGATCGCCGCGATCGTATCGAATTCAGTTAAACGTTGAACCATCTCATTACCTCATTTTTTCCAATAAAAAAAGCGCAATTTCCACCATGAAAAATGATGGATAAAGCACTTTCACTACTTTATCTAAAAAACTTTAGATGAATATTCTGTTATTTGCGCTTGAGGCGCTTGTAAGCCCGCCGCATCTTGCGCTGACGCTCGCGTTCGGCTTCCTCCTTGGCCTCCTGCTCCTTCCGGTACTTGAACGGATTCTGCAGGACCAGGGTCTGGCCAACCTGGAAAAGGTTGGAGATCACCCAGTAAAGGGAGATCGCGGACTGGAAGACAATCGCCCAGATGCCGACCATAATCGCCATCGCGTAGCTCATGACCTTGGTCATCGTCGTCTGGGAAGACTTCGGCACGGACAAGGTCGCGATGTATGAGGACAGGAAGGTAAATACCGCCGCCAAAACCGGCAGGATGTAGTACGGGTCTGGCTTGCCCAGGTCCATCCACAAGAATTTGCCGTTCTGCAGTTCCGGCGTCCGCCAGATGGCTTGGTACAGGGCCCACATTACGGGCAGCTGGATCACCATCGGCAGGCAGCCGGCGTACGGATTGAC
>NZ_BOCG01000636.1 GCF_016587775.1 Lactobacillus nasalidis
CCAGAACAAGCAATAATGACTTACAAGTGAATCTCCAAGCAAAAAGCTGCTGACGCAAGGTCAGCAGCTTTTTTGTGCCAAAAACTATTCTTCTTCCTTCTGGTCCGGCTTGGCCATGGGCTGGAAGGCATTGATGCCGGACAAAACCGTGGTCATGCAGCTGACCAGGATCAGCAAATAGCCCGAGATGCCGATCGCCACCGCGTAGCTCTTCAAGCTGGTGACTGCCTGGCCCATGTAGCTGTCAGCACTGGTCGTCTGCCCCAGCCGGTAGAAGAGGTAGATCAAAGTCAGGCTTTCCACCAAAGACAAGAGGAAGGCCCGGACCCGGGAGACCCGGGTGTTCTGGCTGACGGCCAGCATGATGAAGACTGGCAAGAGCAAAAAGACCGCCAGGAAAAGATAAAGAATCAAGGCCGGGATGATCTTGCCCGACGTGATCTGCCGGTTGGCAACTTCAAAGAAGACGCTGGCAACCGTCAGCTTGCTGCTGGAGGTCACAAAGCCGGTCCCCAAGAAGAGCAGGACCAGGGTAATCAGGCTGGTCAGCAGAATGGACAGCTGGATGATCCCGAAGTTCCGCGGCTTGCGGGCCTTGGCCTGCTTCTTCACCTTCTCGACTTTGGCTTCGAATTTGGGGTGAGCCTGGGTGAAATCTTCATTCTTTTCTTCCAGCTCGTTTTCCTTGTCGTCAAAAGCGTTGAAAATCTTCGAGGCCCAGGCGCGGATCTTCTCGGTCAAGTTCCGGTCAGCCGTGTATTCGCCGCCGCTTCCCCGGTGGCCGGTCCAGATAAGCAAGAGCATGCAGATGGCAAAAGCCGTCCAGCCCAGCGGCCGGGAAAAGCTCATGACGATCAGCAGGCCCACGCCCGTCAGAAAGGCAATCGTGGTATTGTCCCGCAGCCACTGGATCATTTTCTCCACAGTCGGGTTGGCGAGCGCTGGCTGTTCCTGCTTGTGCCGGTAGGCCGACCGGCTGAGCTTGTCGGCTGGTTCTTTTTCAGCCGCGGTTTCCCCAGCTTTTTCCACCGTTTCTGCCTTTTCGGCTCTTTCAGGCTCTTCCTGTCTGTCCGGGAAGTAGTCGCGACGGTATTTTTCCACATTGAATCCACAGTTTGGGCAGGTCTGTTCCCGGCCGGTCAGCGCCTGTCCACAGTTTGGACACTTTTCCATAAATCTCGTCCTTTGCTAATTTCTTTTCCACATTATAGCATTTTCCCCCCGGGCGCAAAAAAGAACCCGCCGCTAAGGGCAGGTTCTTAAGGCATTATTTAGTTTTCCTTCGAAATTTTATGACTTTTTGCCCAGGCTGACGCTGCGCTTGCGTCTTGGCCATTTCAGCCAAGGGAAGCCTTCGTAGGTCAGCTTGGTTGAAGCCGACAGGTTGATCGGCATCAGGAAGACCAGAATTGCCAGACCGATGATGACCCCGATGGCCACTTCGATCAAGGTTGGCACGCCTGACGGGATCAAGGCCGCAAAGGTACCGCCCAAGATGACGGCGGCAGAGATGACGACCGTCCCGATAACCGTACATGCCTCCAGGATTCTTGCGCTAGGCAGGGCATGCGGATCGCTGTCCCGGTAGCGCATCATGACGAAGATGCTGTAGTCGACCCCGAGGGCGATCAGCATGATGAAGGTGAAGAACGGCACGTTCCAGGCAAGAGTGCTCCGGCCCATCACGGCGCCGACTACCCAGCGGGTAATTGACAGCGAGCTGATGTAAGCCAAAAGCAGGGTCCCCAGGATGTAGATCGGCTGCAGCAGGCTCCGGGTCACGAAGATCAAGGCCAGGCCGATACCGATCAGCATGATGGCCATCGTTCTGGTAAAGTCGCCGCTGGCTGTGTTCTTGGTGTCTTCGATGGTTGAGCTTTGCCCGCCCATTTCAACATCGGCCTTGCCCAGGTCGGTCCCCTTCAGGGACTTGCGGGCCATGGCGCTCAAGGCTTGTGAGTGCTCGGCGGCACTTTCGGAACTCGGGTTGCTGTCCAGGATGATGATGATCATGGCACTCTTCTTGTCCGGGCTCAGGAAGACGCTCAAGGACTTCTTCAGGTCCTTGTTGCTCTTCAAAACGTAGCTCGGTACGTAGAAGGTGTCGGAAGCCTTGGACTTGCGCAGGCCGTTCAGGTATGAGCCGGCGGAAACCAGACCATTGTTGACGGCAGTCAGGCCGCTGGTGATGGCTGGAGTCTTGTCGGCAAGCTTGCTTGCACCGCTTGACAGCTTGCTGGTCCCGGACTGCAGCTGCTTAGCCCCGTCGGCAAGCTGGCTGGAGCCGTCGACGCCTTG
>NZ_BOCG01000637.1 GCF_016587775.1 Lactobacillus nasalidis
CTCGGCGGCCAGGTAGTTGGCCGCGCTGACGATGTGGCCGCCGGCTGAAAAGCCGATGGTCATGATCTTGTCCGGGTCGATCTGGTATTCAGCCGCGTGCCGGCGGTAGTAGTCGACCGTGCTCAAAACGTCCAGGCCCGCATCCGGGTAGATCTTGCCCTCGTCCTGAAGCAGGTTGTAGCTGACCACGCAGGCGTTGAAGCCCCGGCTGACGTAAGCCAGGGCGACCGGCTCGCCTTCCTTGACCGACAGGTGGGTAAAGCTGCCCCCCGGTACCACGATAGCCAAGGGCCGCGGCTTGTTCAAAGGCGCCCGGTCAGACTTGACCGTGTAGGTCTGCAGCTGGTAGGTCCGCTGGTTAAAATTCTTGATTTCAAGTTTCTTCGTTTCCATTTTTCTTTGTCACCTCACCTCGCCGGCTCATCCCCCTGGTCAAAAGCAGCGTGGCCAGAGGAACCGTCAGCAGCACCCCGAGCAGGGAATACATAATGATTAAAGCTTCGTTTACAAAAAGTTTATCATTAATCACCTCGCCAAAGGAATAATGAAGCCGGTAATACCACAAAAAAAGCGACAGGAAGCTGCCGAACATCCCGTAAATGATGGTGTTCATGGCCGTCCCCAGGACGTCATAGCCAATAGCCGCCCCGCTCCGCATCAGCTCGCTTTCGCTGATCTCGGGCTTGGCCTTCTTGATTTCCAGAATCCCCGAGCTCATCGACACGGCAGCTTCCGCCACGGCCCCCAGGGCAGAAAAGATGGCCACGGTAACGGCGATCTGCCCGTAGCTGATCCCCGGCATCTGCGAGTGGCCCAGCAGGATTTCGCCGGCTTCCGCCCCCAGGCCGGCC
>NZ_BOCG01000638.1 GCF_016587775.1 Lactobacillus nasalidis
GGCTATGATGACACGGTGATCGTGACTTATACCAACGACCAGATCCTCAAGGGGGTCTCGGCGCCGGTCTTCTTTAGGGAGATCAGTGCCAAAAGAGCGGTCCAGACGATCAGCTACCATTAAATAGACAACAAAAACAGGCGTGAACGCAGCAGGGATGCAGGTTCACGCCTGTTTTAGCGTTTGTGATAGGATGGCGAAAAAACTTAACTTGTAAACAAAAGATGACTAGACTATAATTTTCATTGATTATTAATTGTTCAATATGGAGGAGGATATTTGTGTATATCAGAGAGCGACTTAAGTCGCCAAAAGTGTATATAGGGATAGTAATAGGAACAATAATTGTACTTTTTCATTTTATTTCTGACTATTCCGTAATTAAGCCACAGCTAGATGGAAACGCTGTATTTTTCACGCCGTATACACGGTGGATTGGCTATGATACTGGCGCTATGACAACTTTTTATTATACTTTGTTGCCGCTATTAGCCTGTTTAACAGCCAACCAGCTATTCTATCAAGATCTAAAAAGCGGCTTTATCAAGTATGCGGTTAAGGAACAAGGGGTTGCAAAGTACAGCTTTTCCCACTTGGGAGTCAGTTTCTTAGCAGGTTTTTTGACAGTATCTTTGCCACTACTTTTGGATTTTGTCTTGTTTTACTGCACCTTGCCTAATATGAAGCCAGATCCTGTTCTGAACATGAGCGCGGGTGTTACGTCAGATTTAACCTATCTTGCTGGTTTGTACTATTCAAATCCCTTGCTGCACGTAGCTTTCTACCTATTCTTGGCAGGACTTGCCGGGGGCTTGGCCGCTACTATTTCTTTGGCTGTAACCTGCTTTATCAGCAATTATTTTACTGATGTAGCTATGGCCTTCCTGTTGTCGTTAATTTGTAACGCCTTTTCAGCAGCAACGATGTTAGCAATTTTTTCGCCAAACCTTTTTGTCATACCAGTTTGCCCGCTTTACATCCCTTCTTTAGCGGTTGCTTTGTCAGAGCTCCTTTTAGGGACGCTTCTGTTCAGCTTGATCTATCTTTATGGGGTAAGACGCCATGTCTTTAGTTAACTACTTGCGGCAAAAGAGCGGGACTTTGCTGGCGATAAAAAGTATCTTGTTTGTGCTGATCTGGACAGGGGTTTACACAATCTTGATTCTGTCAAATGCAAAAATCGTTGAGCCTGGCACGCCTGCTTTAAGCAATGCCCGTTTGACTATCAGCAATCTTCACAACCAGCTTTATTTCCTTGCCCCTTTGCTGATAGTCAGCAGCCTGCTTTTCTTCAGCCGCCCTCAAAGCGTTGAATTTTTCTATTTAGTTTTAAAAAAACGGCTGCGGCAGTACTTGCTGATATATACCATTCTTGAAACCATCTTGCTCATCAGCAGTTTTTTGCTCAGCTTCGTGATCTCAGCTTTCGTGACGAAAGCACCACTAGCTTCACAAATCGGTTTAGAATTCTTGCTTTTACTGGCACATTATTTAGGCGTTTTTGCCTTACTCTTCTTTTTAGAGACCGCGATCTTCCTGGCTGGTAAATTGCGGGCTGGAGCGGCAATTGAAACCTTTCTTTTGCTGGATGCCTTTTGCCTGGACCGGCTGGGCTGGTCTATTTTCTTAAATCATGGTCTGGCAATCGTTCCCGGCCAAGGCTTCTTCGTGACCGCTCCGGCAGTCTACTTGGCTTATGGCCTCTTGCTTTACTACTATCTGGCCAGCCGGGCCTTCTACCAGGAGGTCAAATATGCTTAACAAGGCCTTATTAACAAGAAACTTGCAACTGTACTGGCGTAATATCAAGTACCGCTTTCTTATTGTTTATCCGGCAATGCTCTTGCTTTTGACCTTTAAAAGCTGGCAGGGGATGGCTGGGATTCGGCTCTTTTCCGGCGTTTTGCAGGTCCCAGGAGCAATCGTCTTTCCTTTTGACTGGCTCTTTATAATGCTGGCTGTCTTTTTAATCATTGGTGACAGCCCCCGGGAGCTCTTCCTAAAGGACTATCCAATCGTTAGTCGGGTTCCTACCGGCAGTTATCTGGCTACAATTTGTTTTATGAATGCAAGCTTGACGGTCATGATTTGGCTGACTTGGCAGCTTTTTGGCGGCTTGCCGCTAATCTTTTCTTTAGAGATGCTGTTGATTTTTCTGGCCTTGACTGCCTTGTACGCCAGTTTGCAGTTCTTTATCTCATCCTTGCTGGATCTGGGACTGTACGCGGCAGCATTTATAGTGGCGATTCTGGTCAACCAGCTGCCTTTTCTGTCCAGCTTGATGTATTTGCGCTACTCAGCTCACTGGGCGGACGGCTTGCTTGGTTCTTGCCTCTGCCTGTTGGCAGCCTGGATTCTCAGCCGAATGATAAAATATATCGATTTTTCTTTGGAGTAAAAAATGACGAAAATTATAGAAGTTGACCATGTCACCAAGCGCTTTAAAAACAAACTTGCTCTTGATGACATTTCCTTCAGCATTGATGCTGGCAAAATCTATGGCTTCAGAGGCCCCAACGGGTCAGGCAAGTCCGTGACCTTCAAAACTATCCTCGGCTTTATCCGGCCAAATGCCGGGACTGTCAAAGTTTTGGGCAAAAAAATCCGCCAGGACGTCATCTTTGCCCCAGACACCGGCTTTGCGATTTCTGAATACGGTCTGCTGGAAGACAAAACCGGCCTGGAAAACCTCAACTTGCTCAAAGTTCTAAACGATGACCAGACCAGCCAGGCAGAGGCAATCTTGCAGCGGGTAGGCCTGGATCCAGCCAATCCCTTGAAATTAAAAGAGTATTCTTTGGGCATGCGGCAGCGGCTTTTGATCGCCGCCGCCCTCCTAGGCGATAAGCAGATCCTCCTTTTCGATGAGCCAACCAATGCCCTCGATGAAGACGGGCAGGACTTTTTGGCCCGGCTCCTGCTGGAACTGAAGGACCAGGGCAAGACCATCCTCGTCTCCAGCCACGACAAGGACTTCCTTAACCGGGTCGCCGACCACATCTTCGTCTACAGCGAAGGCAAGATTGTCAAAGAATTGGAGCAAGAGCATGAAGTTGAAGCATAAAGGAATCTGGTTCTCTGCAATCTTGCTCTTGTGCCTGCTGGGCCTTTTTCTAAGCAAAAAGCATATCGACCAAGTCTACCAGAACTTGCAGGTCTCCCAAACTGAAGTCAGTCAGACTGCCTATAGCAAGATCAGCAAAAATCTGGCTGTCAAAAGCGGGCAGGGCAAGACTGAAGGCGGCAATTACCTGGCAACTATCTACGTTAAGGCCAAGACTGGGCAGAAGCTGTCCAGAAATGATTTCTACCTTTATCAAGGACTGAAAGAGGGAACGACCATGATCGACTCTTTAAAAATCAATGGCCAAGCAACTAGCCGCCTGCGATCCGGCGTAAACAAGGTCCAGGTCAAGGCCTTGAAAAACGGCAATGAGCAATACCTTTACCTGCTCGTCAACCCGAAAAAAGGCAAGTACGTCAAATATCATTTTGACTTGCAGAAATAAAAAATAGAATTTAGAACGACAAAACAGGCGTGAAAGCAGCAATGGTGCACTTTCACGCCTGTTTTAATATGCTTTTTTACAAGTTCGGATCCATCTGGAAGCTGAGCGGAGAATCGCCAGTCTGCTGGGTAATCAAGCTGCTGATCAGCTTGTTGTAGATATCCGTCACCGTCTTGGCCATCTTGGCATTGGCCTCATCCGCGATCGCCGTGGCCTGGCTTGGGTCGGCGTGCAGCTTCTGGTCGTATTCATAGCGGAGGTGCAGGACCTTTTCCTTGGCTTCAGTCTGAGCGTTGGCCAGTTCCTTGCCGTACTTGCCCCAGTTCCGGTCAACCAGAACCCCGGCCAACTTAAAGATCCAGTAGGCAGAGTTCGGGCTGTAGTCGACCTTGCCGTTGCCCCACATGTAAGGCACCTTGGTCCCCTGCGGGAAGAAGGGGATGTAGACGCTCTGCGCCGTAACCCCCATTGCCAGCCAGTGGTACATGTCCTCGCCTTTAAGCTGCAAGAGGTGGGATTCTTGGGTCGTCGCCACCCCAATCGGCCGGAAGCTTGCCTGGCCCGCGTTCTTCGGGTTGGTCAAGTCATATTCCGTGTCGCTGTAGTGGCTGGCCAGCACCGTCTGGGCGTCCTGGACGCTGAGCGGCCGGTCCGCCTTTTGGATAAATGGCAGGTCAAAAGACTGCGGCTCTTGCTTAACTGATGGGGTCAGCAGCTTCTGCCCGTACCAAACCCGCGGGGTGTTGTAGTGCAGGTCGCTCTCGCTTCTCGTGCCAAAAATCTCCCGCCAGTTGAACTTGGCTTCCTGTGGCCAAAGCTGGTTTTCATAAACGAATTCCTGCAGGCCGGCTGAATAAAGAAAGTTGGCCGGATCGGAAAAGTCGACTTCTTGAATGGACAGCTGGTTGGCAACTACCGTGTAGGAGTCGTCCGGGATTCTCTGGGCAACCCAGTGGTGGCCAGACCCGATCTCCAAGTACCAGGCCTCGTCTCTGTCGGCAAACAGAATCCCGTTTGATTCAGCTGCCCCGTACTTTTCCACGATCGCGCCCAAGCGCTTGACCCCTTCTTGCGCCGTCTTGACGTAAGGCAAAACGATGGTTACCATGGCTTCTTCCAAAAGGCCCTTTTCAGCGTCAAAGGGGTCGATGGCCAAAACCCGCTCGTTGGCATAGGCGCTTTCCGTAGCGCTCATGGCCACGTGATATTCATTGATTCCGTCTTCTTCAAAAAGCCCGTACTTTTTCGTCCATTCTGGAGTGGATGAATATGCAAAGGCTTCCTCCGGCAAGTCAATTGTGAACTTGTTATCATGTGATTTGAAAGTCTGGGCTCCAGTTTGCCGCTCATGGAAGGCCAGGTGCTTGGGCCAGGCTGTCCGCGAGTCCTCGTTGCGGCCAATAATCACGCTGCCGTCAAGGCTGGCCTTTTTCCCGATCAGAATCGAAGTACAGGAAGAACGTCCGTGTGTTGTCATAATTGTCCTCTTTTCTCCATTTGCTCTTGTTTAGATTTTACCTTATTTCAGCTTCGTCCGCAGGGAACTGATATGATTAGCTTAACTTTTTTCTAAAAAAACGCCCCATTTTAAATATTGTGCTAATATATTAATTAGCACGAATAAGCGTTTTTTATAAGGATAAAGAGCTCGAATCATTAGTGCGAGCTAATATAATTCGCAAAGAATGCTATTTTTGTTAGGAATCAAGTATTAAAAGTGTTGACAAATTATGATGAAATTAGGTGGAGTGAATGATGGCCAGAAGGAAAGAGATTGATCGGGAGCGAATATTGGACATCGCCTACAAGAAGGCCCTGTCCGACGGGATCGAGAACCTGACGGCCCGCAGCATCGCCCAGACGGGTCACTTCTCAACGCAGCCAATCTATCTGGAGTTCAAGAACATGAAGGGGTTGCGCCAGGAGGTCCTCAAGCGGGTTTCGTGCACCTTGCGCGATGAAATCCTGCAGAAGAAGTTTATTGGTGAGCCCCTATACGACGTTGACCTGTCCTATCTGGAATTTGCCCGCGACCACCGCAGTCTTTTTTCTACTATTTTCGTAAACGGCGAGTTCGGCGACCAGCTGATCCGCGATACCCTGATCGAACTGGGCAAGAGCAAGCTGCATGAGCAGTACCAGCGCGATTTTGACGCTGACCTGGAAAAGCGCGTGATTGCCCTCAACTGGATCATCACCAACGGCCTGGCCGTGATGCTGGTGGACGGCCTCATCGACTACAAGCAGGACGAGTTCGTCAGAATCATCAAACGGCAGCTGGAAAGCCTGTTTGACAAGCTGTAAACGATTAAAAAAATCCTGCTATCGATTTGGTCTTTCTATGCTTGTAATTTTTTCACAAGAAACCTGCTGTAATCCCTTTAATTTGGGTATAATAAAGGCAGTAATGGAAAATCTGAAAGGTGGTTTTTATGAAAGTTTTAGCTCTTAGCGGATCAAACGCAGACAAGTCTTACAATGAGCTGCTCCTTAAGTTCATTGGCAAGCACTTTGCTGACAAGTATGATTTTGAATTCGCGACCGTGAAGGGGTTGCCAATGTTTAAGGAAGGTCAGGAGGACCCAGAAGACGTGGCCAAGTTAAGCGGGCAGATTGCCGCTGCTGACCTGGTTTTGATCGGGTCTCCTGAACAACAGCACTCAGTTACCAGTGCTTTGAAGAGTGCCTTGGAATGGCTCTCAACCAACTCCCACCCGTTTAACGGCAAGCCAGTCGTTGTTGTGTCAACTTCTCCTCTGGCTCAAGGGGCAGCGCGGTCACAGACCAAGCTGAAGACGATTCTGGCTTCCCCAGGCCTGCACCCGGTTGTCTTCAACGACGACGAGTTCATGATGGGCGGCGCCGCTGACGCCTTTGACGAAAACGGCGATTTGAAGGTTTCCGGTACGGTCGACTTCCTGGATCATTTCTTTGACGAAGTCGATGCTTGGTACGCGCAGATCACGAAGTAAGTGGGGGATTCCAAATGAAATTATTAGCTATTGTCGGAACTAATGCCGATTTTTCTTTTAACCGTTTGCTTTGCCAGTTCATCGCCAAGCGCTTTGAAGACAAGGCGGAAATCGAAGTCGCTGAAATCGGCGACCTGCCAGCCTTCTACAAGGAAGGGCAGGCTGATGCCCGCGTTGCTGCCTGGCGGGAAAAGGTGGACCAGGCTGACGGCCTGATCATCGCTACTCCAGAATACGACCACGGCATTCCAGCTGCCTTGAAGAGCGCTCTGGAATGGCTGGGCAGCCACGCTGGCAGCAAGGTCATGGCCTACAAGCCAGTCTGCGTGGTTGGCGTTTCCCTGGGCGGCCAGGGTGCTTCCCGCGCCCAAGAAGATGCCCGGGAAATTCTGCTTTCACCGGACATGACTGCCAACGTTCTGCCTGGCAACGAATTGCTGATCGGCCGCGCTTACAGCAGCTTCAACAAGGACAGCGGCGAACTGGTCGATGAAGCTTCAATCGCCCAGCTCGACAAGGTGATGGCTGCCTTCTTTGCTTTCGTTGAACAAGCTAAGAAATAAAACGAAAATAACTGAAAAACAAGGCGGTGGCTTGGCGCTTCCGCCTTGTTTTGGTTTAGAATTATAGGGAGACACTGACCGAAGGAGGAGAAAAAATGGCAGAGGAGCTTTTACCCTTGAAAACAGTCCGCAACCCGCGGGACTTAGGCGGATACGCGGCTTTTGCCGGCAGGAAGATCAAGCCTGGTTTGCTGCTGCGAACCGGGACGGTCGCGGCCATCAGCGCCGAGGATGCCGACTACCTGCGCGCTCGCGGGGTGAAGACCATCATTGACCTGCGGTCTCCTCAAGAATGCTGCAAGCGGCCCGACAAGCAGCTGGCCGGGATCCGGAACGTCAACATCCCCATCAACAACCGGGACCAGACCAAGGCCGGGGCCAGCCTGGCGGAATTGGCCAGGCTCTACTCCCTGGATCCGCTGGCTGGTTTTAGGCACATGGTGGAAGGCTACCGGCTGATGGTGACTGAAAAGCACGCCCAGGCGGCTTTTGGCCGGGTGCTGGCCTGCCTGGCTGAAGCTGAAGGCGGCACGGTCTACCACTGCTCAGAAGGCAAGGACCGGACAGGCCTGGTGACCGTCTTTTTGCTGACGATTTTAGGCGTCGATCCGGAAACCATCCGCCAGGACTACCTGCTGTCAGCTCCCTATCTTAATGGCTACCGGGCTAAAAGGGACCAGGAAGCCCGCGAAAACGGCGAAAGCCTGGTGCAGCGGGCCAATCTCCGGTCTCTGGGCACTGTCAGCAACGAGTACCTGGACAGCGCCTTGATCGCCATCGACCAGGAATACGGCGGCATGGAAGCCTTTATAAGCAAGCAATTGGGCGTAACGGCCGCCCTTCAGGACCAGCTCCGGGCCAAGTATCTAGAAAAGTAAGGAACAAAAAATGGGAATCATCAAATACATTTCAACCGATCAAGTCATGGCCCAGCACAAGGCCATGGGCACCCACATCAGCCTGCAGATCTACGGGGCCCGGGAAGACCCCGAAGGGATCCTGAAGCAGACCACTGCCTTGATCGACCACTTTGAAGACCTGCTGACGGTCAACCGCAAGCCGGACGACCCCCGCTACGGGCTCTCAGAAGTTACCCGGGTCAACGACCAGGCGGGCAAGGGCCCGGTTCAGGTCTCCAGCAGCGTCTACGGCCTGATCAAGCTGGCCGTCAAGACCAGCCGGGAAAACTTCGGCTTCAACGCCCTGATCGGCCCGGTCGTCAAGCTCTGGTCCATCGGCTTCAAAGACGCCCGCGTGCCAAGCGATGAAGAAATCAAGGAAAAGATGAAGCTGATCGACCCTTGGCAGGTTGAATTAAATGACGACGACCACACGGTCTTTTTGAAGCAGGAAGGCATGGAGCTTGACCTGGGCGGGATCGCCAAGGGCTGGACGGCCGACCGGATCCGCGACCTCTGGCGGGCCTACGGGGTCGAAGCCGGCATCATCAACTTGGGCGGCAACGTCCTCTTCGTCAACCCGTGTCCCAAGCGGGCCAGCGGCATGTGGACCGTGGGCGTCCAGGACCCCTTGAAGCCGCGCGGGGAAAACATCACGGCCGTGATGATCCCGGAATGCTCCGTGGTCACCAGCGGGACCTACGAGCGCTTTTTGGAAGTGGACGGGCACAAGTACCACCACTTGATCGACTCGCGGACCGGCTACCCGGTGGAAACCGACCTGGCCGGGGTGACGACCTTCACCAAGAATTCCGTCGACGCCGAGATCGAATGCAAGCGCTGCTTCTTCGCCGGCCAGCCGATTGCCGGCTGGGTCAACCGCCGGCGCCTGGGTGCCGTCTACGTCTACAACGACGAGCGCGTGGAAAAAGTCGGCCTGAACTATTAGGCAAAACAAAAGCAGCCTCACCAGTTGGTGAAGCTGCTTTTTTACTAGGCCGTGGTCCGGCTGACGCTGAAG
>NZ_BOCG01000639.1 GCF_016587775.1 Lactobacillus nasalidis
TTTAGATGTTATGTACAAGTGGGGCATTGACCACCTTTACGGTTTCCCAGGTGGTTCTTTTGACTCAACCATGAACGCGATCTACGAAATGCAAGACAAGGTCAAGTTCATCGAAGTTCGTCACGAAGAAGCCGGTGCCTTGGCTGCCTCAGCAGAATACAAGCTTACTGGCAAGCTTGGTGTCTGCATGGGTTCAGCTGGCCCTGGTGCCATCCACTTGATGAACGGCTTGTACGACGCTAAGTACGACAAGACCCCAATGGTTGCCCTGGTAGCCAACGTTCCAACTCCTCGTCAAGACATCAACTTCTTCCAAGCCTTTGACGAAATGCCATGGTTCCGTGACGTTGCCGTTTGGGTACACCAAGCCAAGACCAAGGAAGCTTTGCCAGTTTTGATGGACACTGCTATCCGTCAAGCTTACGCAAAGAAGGGTCCAGCTGTTTTGGTAATCCCTAAGGACTTCGGTTGGCAAGAAATCGAAGACAACTACCGTGTTTCCGCAAGCAACCACGTTGCTGACAACTACGCAGCTCCAACTGCTGAATCAATTGAAGCCGCAACTAAGCTGATCAAGGAAGCCAAGAACCCAGTTGTTTACTTCGGTTTGGGCGCATCCGCTGCTGCTGACGAATTGAAGGAAT
>NZ_BOCG01000640.1 GCF_016587775.1 Lactobacillus nasalidis
TACCAGGGCCAGGCCAAACAGGAGCTGCAGATGCAGGATCTGGCGGCGCTGTTTGACTGATCAAAAAAGACAAAAAGAAAACCGCTACTGAAAAGTAGCGGTTTTTTTTTATGATGGACCCCCTGGGAGTCGAACCCAGATTTCAAGAACCGGAATCTTGCGTGCGATCCATTACACTAAGGGTCCCAATCACAGTTATTAATTATAGCAGAGTTTCGGCGAATGGGAAGGGGAAAAAGCAAAAAAAACGTAAAAACTTGTAAAGTATCTGCGAAAAAGGTCAAGAAAGTTATAAAACTCACTTTTGACCTAGGGGATGCAGTAAAAAAACTTGCATACGAGACGAATTCTGTTATACTAAGAGTGTCGAGAGAGAAATGGAGATTTAAGCAAAGTCTTGTTTCTCTTATATTTTTAAGCAATGTGGGACAGCAAACGACAACATGATGGTCGGAAAGCGTCCCACTAGAAGGATGGTTACTTTGAACACGGATTTATCCTTGCTCGAACTGCTTGTTCCCGATGCT
This sequence comes from Lactobacillus nasalidis, assembly GCF_016587775.1. GTDB lineage: Bacteria > Bacillota > Bacilli > Lactobacillales > Lactobacillaceae > Lactobacillus > Lactobacillus nasalidis. Next base: position 528 of record NZ_BOCG01000640.1, read on the forward strand.
TTAAAGATCTTTCGACAAAGATATCTCATCCTTGAACAGATCAGCCTGCACGCGCCGGTTGGCCGCCGGATGGTGGCCCGGCAGCTGGGGCTGAGCGAGAGAAACATCCGCACCGAGACTGATTACCTGCGTGATCAAGGCTTGATCGAAATCAAGAATTTCGGGATGTTCCTCACTGACAAAGGAGAGAGTGTTGTAAAAGATGCAGCACCGATTGTTGATCGACTTTTTAATGCCAGCCAAGCAGAAGTACGGTTGGCACAGGCTTTAGGAATTGATCGGACAATCATCGTCGCTGGTGATGCTGACCTTCAAAGCCGGGTCTATGATCTGGCTGGTGAAGAGCTCAACTCAGCCTTGAATCTGCTGCTCCCTTTGGCGGACTGCATTGTGACCGTCATGGGCGGCAAGACGATTGCCAAGGTTGCCAGAAAGCTCAACCGCAGTTTGAGTGAAAACCGGACATTGAGGTTCGTTCCCGGAAGGGGCGCCTTGGGCGGCCGGGTCAACACGGAAAGCAATGCGGTCGTGCAGGAAATGGCAAGAGCCACTGGCGGCAGCTACGAATCCCTCTTTTTGCCGGAACACGTTTCCAAAGACGCTTACCGGTCTCTGGTCCGGGATCCGGAAATCAGCGGGGTGCTGCAGGACATCTCCCAAAGCGATATCGTGATTCACGGCATCGGCCTGGCCAGTGAAATGGCCAGACGGCGGGGCTACGATTCAGTGGCTCTGGCCCGGCTGCGGGAGAACAAGGCCGTCACCGAATGTTTTGGATGTTTCTTCGATGAAGAAGGCCATGTTGTCGAACGCATCAGACAGGTTGGATTGCAGTTCGAGAACTTAACGAACGTCCCGCATATCCTGGCAATCGCGCTTGGCTCAAGAAAGGCCAGGGCAATTCAGGCTTATATGCGCAACGCTCCTCATCAAACCTGGCTAATCACTGATGAGGCAGCCGCAAATCAGATTTTAAACGGGCTTGCCCGCTTAAAATAAAATGTTGTTTATAGTTCTTAAGGAGGACTTTTCGAATATGACAGTTAAGATTGGTATTAACGGTTTTGGCCGTATTGGTCGTTTGGCATTCCGTCGTATCATGGACTTGGGTGAAGAAACCAAGGACATCGAAGTTGTTGCTATCAACGACTTGACTACTCCAGCTATGTTGGCTCACCTGTTGAAGTATGACTCAACTCACGGCACTTTCGACCACGAAGTTTCAGCTACTGAAGACTCACTGGTTGTAGACGGCAAGAAGTACCGCGTATACGCTGAACCACAAGCTCAAAACATTCCTTGGGTTAAGAACGACGGCGTTGACTTCGTTCTTGAATGTACTGGTTTCTACACTAGCAAGGCTAAGTCACAAGCCCACCTTGACGCTGGTGCAAAGCGTGTCTTGATCTCAGCTCCAGCCGGCAACGACTTGAAGACTATCGTTTACTCAGTAAACCAAGACACTTTGACTGCTGACGACACTATCGTTTCAGCTGGTTCATGCACTACCAACTCACTTGCTCCAATGGCTAACGCTTTGAACAAGGAATTTGGTATCGAAGTTGGTACTATGACTACTATCCACGCTTACACTGCAACTCAAAAGGTTTTGGATGGTCCTGACAGAGGCAACAACTTCCGCAACGCTCGTGCCGCTGCTGAAAACATCATTCCTCACTCAACTGGTGCAGCTAAGGCCATCGGTCTGGTATTGCCAGAATTGAACGGCAAGCTTGACGGCCACGCACAACGTGTTCCAGTTAAGGACGGTTCAGAAACTGAACTTGTTACTATCTTGGACAAGAAGGTAACTGCTGAAGAAGTTAACGCAGCTATGAAGAAGTACGAAAGCCCATCATTTGCTTACAACGCAGACCAAATCGTTTCTACTGACGTATTGGGCATGACTGCTGGCTCAATCTTCGACCCAACTCAAACCCAAGTTATCACTGCAGGCGACAAGCAACTTGTTAAGACTGTTGCTTGGTACGACAACGAATACTCATTCACTTGCCAAATGGTTCGTACTTTGTTGCACTTTGCTACTCTTTAATTTAAAGTTCTCTAAATTGAATTAGTAGTATGAAAGAAGGCGGAGGGAAATATCTTCCTTCCGCCTTTTTTCGATGAATATAGGAGATTTTTTCAATGGCTAAATTGATTGTTTCTGACGTAGACGTTAAGGACAAGAAGGTTTTGGTTCGCGTTGACTTCAACGTGCCGATCAAGGACGGCGTTATCGGCGACGACAACCGTATCGTGGCTGCTTTGCCAACCATCAAGTACATCATCGAACACGGCGGCAAGGCTATCTTGCTTTCCCACCTTGGCCGGATCAAGAGCGATGAAGACAAGAAGAGCTTGAGCCTGGCACCAGTTGCCAAGCGTTTGGGCGAATTGCTTGAAAAGCCAGTAACTTTCGTGCCATCAAACGAAGGCAAGGAAGTTGAAGACGCCATCAACAACATGAAGGACGGCGACGTAGTTGTTTTGGAAAACACTCGTTTCCAAGACATCGACAACGACTTCGGCAAGCGCGAATCAAAGAACGACCCTAAGCTGGGCGAATACTGGGCATCATTGGGCGACGTATTCGTAAACGACGCTTTCGGTACTGCTCACCGCAGCCACGCTTCAAACGTTGGTATCGCTACTGCCATGAAGGCCGCCGGCAAGCCTGCAGCTGCTGGTTTCCTGCTTGAAAAGGAAATCAAGTTCCTGGGCAACGCTGTTGCCAACCCGGTTCACCCATTCGTAACCATTTTGGGTGGTGCCAAGGTTTCCGACAAGATCGGCGTTATCACCAACTTGATTCCTAAGGCTGACCACATCATCATCGGTGGTGGTATGGCTTACACCTTCTTGAAGGCCCAAGGCCACAAGATCGGCAAGTCCCTGGTTGAAGACGACAAGGTTGAATTTGCCAAGGAATTGCTGGAAAAGGCCGGTGACAAGCTGGTTCTGCCAATCGACAACGTAGCCGCAACTGAATTCAACAACGATGCTGCTTCAGAAGTTGTTGGCCAAGACATTCCTGACAACGAAATGGGTCTGGACATCGGTCCTAAGACTGTTGAACTCTTCAAGAAGACTCTTGAAGGTGCCAAGACTGTTGTTTGGAACGGGCCAATGGGCGTCTTTGAAATGCCTAACTTCGCCAAGGGTACTTTGGAAGTCGGCCGTGCTTTGGCTGACCTGCCAGACGCAACTACCATCGTCGGCGGTGGTGACTCAACTGCTGCAGCCAAGCAATTGGGCATCGCTCCTAAGCTGACTCACATCTCAACTGGTGGTGGCGCATCTCTTGAATACCTTGAAGGTAAGGAATTGCCAGGTATCGCCTGCGTTTCAGACAAGTAATTTAGGAGGAATTTTTAAATGTCACGTACCCCAATTATTGCTGGTAACTGGAAGCTGAACATGAACCCAAAGGAAACTGTTGAGTTCGTAAACGCTGTTAAGGACCAATTGCCAGACTCATCAAAGGTTGAATCATTGATTTGTGCCCCAGCAGTTGACCTTGACGCTTTGCTCAAGGCTGCTGAAGGCTCAAACCTGCACGTCGGCGCTGAAAACTGCTACTGGGAAAACTCCGGTGCCTTCACTGGCGAAACTTCTCCAGCAGTTTTGAAGGAAATGGGCGTTCAATACGTTATCATCGGCCACTCAGAACGTCGCGGCTACTTCCACGAAACTGACGAAGACATCAACAAGAAGGCCAAGGCAATCTTTGCCAACGGCATGACTCCAATTCTTTGCTGCGGCGAATCACTGGAAACCCGTGAAGCCGGCAAGGAAAACGAATGGGTTGTCAGCCAAATCAAGGCTGGTTTGGAAGGTTTGACCAGTGAACAAGTTTCCAAGCTGGTTATCGCTTACGAACCAATCTGGGCTATCGGCACTGGCAAGACTGCTTCCAGCGACCAAGCTGAAGAAATGTGCAAGACCATCCGTGAAACTGTGAAGGACTTGTACAACGAAGAAACTGCTGAAAACGTTCGTATCCAATACGGCGGTTCAGTAAAGCCAGCCAACGTCAAGGAATTGATGGCTAAGCCAGACATCGACGGCGGCTTGGTTGGTGGTGCTTCATTGAAGCCAGACTCATACCTGGCTTTGGTAAACTACCAAGACTAATTTTTGACTGTCATATCAAAAGCGCTCCCTTGCGGGAGCGTTTTTTTGTGGCTGGCCTTAAAACTTTTTTCAAAAAAATCTCAGCATACTGGTTGACACCGCTTACAAACGTGGTATTATAAAGGTGTAAACAAAGAAAAGAGTTAATTATTCAAGGAGGATACTCCACCAGAAAGTTAAGCTTATTTTCGCAGAGCAGAACCAGATTAGGCTCGGGAAAGGACTGAGACCACCATAAAATGCAAACGACAGCTGAATATAAGGAAAGTTCCTAACGGTTAAGTACGTGACGTAGATTAACCGCTGGGAACTTTTTTAATTTTCTTTGAAAAAGCGGCGCAAGTGCCATTTTTTTCCTGAGTATAGTAAGATGGATGGTAGGAAAGCAAATTATATAGAAAACTGTCACTAAGCAGAAGGGAGAAAAGATGATTCGCAAGGCAAGAAAAAGCGACTATGAAGCGATTTTTCCGATTTTGAACCAGATTTTTGATGAAATGGAGATGGAAACCATCAACCGTCTGCCGGAGAGCCAGTTCTACGACTTGATGCGGCTGGGCTTCATTTCAGAAAACTACCGCTACTCCTACAACCGCATCTGGGTTGAAACGGACGAAAACGACCGGGTCCGCGGCATGATCTGCATGTACCCCGACAAGGCCCAGGGCATCATCGACGTGGTCCTCAAAAAAGAGATGGCCAAGGTCGGCCTGCCGCTGACGACGGACATCTTCACCGACAAGGAAGCCCAGAAAGGGGAATGGTACATCGATGCCCTGGCGGTTTCCCCGCGGGACTGGGGAAAGGGAATTGCCAGCCGCCTGCTGGAAATCGCCCCGAAGCTGGCCAAAAAGCACGGCTACAAGAAGATCAGCCTGAACGTGGATCTAGAAAACCCTCGCGCAAGGCAATTGTACCTGCACAAGGGTTTCGCAACTACTAATTCAATGACTATTGGCGACCGTGTTTACGACCATATGGTGAAAAAAGTTTAAAAAAGTTGGCCGTGCTGGTCGTCCGCCGGCTGATGATCGGCAGAAAGTCCGGCAGGTCGAGCGGGGTGACGTGCCACTGGGTAAAAAGAACCGCGATCAGCAGGATGAAGGGGGTGTCCTCTTCCCGGCTGATCTGGCAGGTCAGGGTAACGCCCTTGTCGTCAACTACCGTTTTGACGGAGGCGACTTTTTTGAAGCCGCTGCGGAAGGCGTAGCTGCCCTGCTTGATGCTGCCGTTGACCCAGTAGTTCAGCCGGGTGATGTAAAACAGGTTCATCTGGTGGCTGTTGACCTTCTTGACGTGGACCAGCGAGTGGTGCACTACGTCAAGGGTGTAAGAGGCGATCAAGCCGGTGCCGTCGCTGAAGAGGCGGCCGATTTCGCTGCCGCAGGTATCCATGAGATAAAGCGTGTGGTTGGGGTTGTCAAGCTTGCCGCGAATTGCCCCGAAGGGCTTGCCTTGCTCATCGGTGATGGGGATCTGCCCTGTCCGGCCTTCTTGAGTCAGGTAGAGATTGTAAATCATTTGTCCGACTCTTTTTGGTTGTCGCTGATGATGCGGTCGATGGCCCAGGCAACCCCGTCTTCATTGTTGTTTTTGGTGACGAAGCTGGCGACCTTCTTGATCTGCGGCACAGCATTGCCCATGGCCACGCCGGTGCCGGCAGCCACGATCATGCTTTCGTCGTTCATGTTGTCGCCAATGGCGGCAACTTCCTCGCGCTTGATCCCTTTGGCAGCCGCATAGTCCATCAGGGCCTGGCCCTTCTGGGCGCTGGCGGCATTGATTTCGATGTTGTCGGCCGCGCTGGAAGTGATCGACAGGTCGCCAAGTTTCTGGATTTCCTTGATCACTTCGGTGAAGGCGCAAGGGCCCCGGGAGTCAAAGACCAGGATCTTCATCACTTCAGTGCCGGGTTCATCCATCAGGTCCTCATAGCTTGGCACCTGCTGGATGCTGACGATGGCTGGCTTGCTGGCAGAGACCAAAACGGCCTCCTTGAAGGTCAGCATCGGGTTCAGTTCGACCATCAAATGCGCAACGTTGGTAATCCGTTGGCTCAAGTCTTCGGAGTAGACATGGCTGCCCGTAACCAGCTCAAAGTAGAAGCCTTCCTTCTTGAGCAGACGGCAGATCTTCTTGGCCGTTTCCAGGTCCAGCGGGTTCTTGACGATCAGCTTGCCAGCCGTGTCAAAGACCAGGCCGCCGTTTAAGTTGATAAAGCCGCAGTCAATGCCGTATTCTTTCATCATGGGCTGGGATTCGTGAGGAGCCCGGCCGCTTGCCACCATGAACTCGATGCCGTTTTGTTGAGCACGTTTGATGGCTTGAACATTGCCTTCGGAAACTTCCATGGATGAGTTCAGCAGGGTGCCGTCCAAGTCACAGGCGATCAGTTTAATCATGTAATTACCTCCTTTATGTTATCGATTTCATAATAACATAAAGCAGGTGCTTTTATGCCAGGGAAATATTTCTTTATTTGAAAAAAGTTGTCGTGAATTATTTCACTAATTTCTTTAAATCAGGGGGCAATCATGGTAAGATTGACTAAGGTGAATAGCAGATGAAACATTTTATTGGAAATGATTGGGACCAGGTGCTCGCGCCGGTATTTGAAAGTGATGAATATCACACGCTGCACGACTTTTTAAAGCAGGAATATCAAAGCAAGCAGATCTATCCGGACATGTACCATATCTTTACGGCCTTCAAGCTGACGCCGTTCAAGGATACCAAGGTCGTTATTTTGGGCCAGGACCCTTATCACAATCCCGGCCAGGCCAATGGCATGAGCTTTTCAGTCATGCCGGGAACGCCGCTGCCGCCGTCTTTGCGCAATATTTACCAGGAACTGTACGACGACGTCGGCGCCCAGCCGGTAGAGCACGGCTACCTCAAGCGCTGGGCCGACCAGGGGGTCTTGCTGCTCAACGCGGTTTTGACCGTGCCCTACGGGCAGGCCAACGGCCACCAGGGCAAGGGCTGGGAGCAGGTGACTGACGCGGCGATCAAGGCGCTGAGCGAGCGGGGCCATGTGGTCTTTATCCTTTGGGGCCGGTTCGCGCAAAACAAGATCCCCCTAATTGACGAGGAAAAGAACGTCATCATCAAATCAGCCCACCCAAGTCCTTTTTCGGCAAACAGGGGCTTTTTCGGATCCCGGCCATTTTCCAGATGCAATACTGCTTTGATCCGCTTCGGCCTGGCGCCGATTGACTGGCAGCTGCCGGTTGATCCAGAAGAATAGTTTTTTAGGAGATCAGTATGGAAGTTTTTGAACAGTTAAAGCAAGTGATTAAGCAAAACGGCAAGCAGCGGATCGTCTTCCCCGAAGGCGGCGACCCGCGGATTTTGACGGCGGTCAGCCGCTTGAAGCAAGACGGCCTGGTTGAGCCGATCGTTCTGGGCGAGCAGGCGGCCGTTTCGGCCCTGGCTGAAGCAAACGGCCTGGACCTGACGGGCGTAGAGGTCGTGGACTACCTTCACGGCGCTGATTTTGAAGAAATGGTTCAAAAGTTCCACGAGCGGATGGCCGGCGGCAAGCACTTCCAGACCATGGAAGAAGCCGAAGCTGCCTTGCACGACGCCAACTTCTACGGGACGATGATGGTTTACACCGGCCAGGCCGACGGGATGGTTTCCGGTGCCGCTCACTCAACGGCCGACACGGTTCGCCCGGCCCTCTTCATCTTGAAGACCAAGCCGGGGATGCACCGGATTTCCGGCGCCTTCATCATGGAAAGAGGCGAGGAAAAGTACGTCTTTGCCGACTGCGCCATTTCCATCGACCCGACCAGCGACCAGCTGGCTGAATTCGCTGCCCAGTCCGCGGCTACGGCCAAGATGATCGGCATTGATCCCAAGGTGGCCTTCCTGAGCTTTTCAACGCACGGCTCAGCCAAGGGCCCGCAGGTTGACAAGGTGGCTGAGGCGGCTAAAATGTTTAAAGAGCAGCATGCGGATATTCCGGCTGACGGCGAGCTGCAGTTTGACGCGGCCTTCGTGCCGGCGGTGGCCAAGCTCAAGGCACCGGACTCAGCCGTGGCTGGTTCAGCCAATGTCTTCGTCTTTCCGGAACTGCAGTCAGGGAACATTTCCTACAAGATCGCGCAGCGGCTGGGGAACTTTACGGCCATCGGCCCGGTTCTGCAGGGCATTGCCAAGCCGGTCAACGACCTTTCCCGGGGCTGCAGCGCCGATGACGTCTACAAGATCGGCATCCTGACGGCTGCTCAAGCAATTATGGAAGGGTAGATTAATTAAATGACGAAATTAGCAATCAACTCCGCTGCCGACATGCAGGCCTTTGGCAGCGCACTGGCTCAAAGCGCCCAGCCGCACGACCTCTTATTGCTCAAGGGCGACCTGGGCGCCGGCAAGACCACGATGACGCAGGGCTTTGGCCGGGAACTGGGCATCAGGCGGCCGGTCAAGAGCCCGACCTTTACTTTGGTGAGGGAATACCGCGAAGGGCGGATGCCGCTTTTCCACATGGATTTCTACCGACTGGAAGGCGACGACCTGGCCTCAATCGACTTGAATGACTACCTGTCAGAAGAAGGGGTGGTCATCATTGAATGGCCGCAAGTGATTCAAGCTGACCTGCCAAGCGACTTCCTGGAGTTGGTCCTGACCCGGGTGGATGATTCCTGGGACTCGACGAAACGCCTGCTGGAGCTGCGGCCGCACGGCCAGAGAGCCGAGGCTTGGGCCAAGCAGGCCAGTGACCTTTACCAAGCGCAAAAATAAAAAAATGGACCAGCCAAGCGGCTGGTCCATTTTTTACGGAAAAGTCAGACTTGATAGACGAACTGCTTCATCAAGTCGCTGCCCCGCTTCTCTTCTTCTTTCAAGAGAATGCCGGCGCAGGCCTCGCTGTCGCTTAAGGCGTTGTGGTGGTGCCATAGCTCAACGCCCAGCAAGTCAGAGACGGTGTTGAGCTGGTAGTTCTCCAGGCCCGGCTCCAGTTCCCGGCTGACTTTGAGACTGTCGATCACCAGGTAGTGGGGTTCGGCAATGCCGTAGCGGGCCAGGGACTGCTTCATGACGTTGCAGTCAAAGCGGGCATTGTGGGCTGCCACCAGCATTCCCGGCTGGAAGAGGGGCTGGATCTTGGGCCAGACTTCGGCCATCGTCGGCGCCCCGGCGACGTCGTCCGCGGTAATGTCGTGGACCTTGACCTGCTGGGCGTCAAAAGCCATCTGCGGGTTGATGACAGTATAGAAACGGTCAATAATCTTGCTGTCTCGCACCAGCACCAGGGCCAGGGAACAGGCACTGGCGGGATGCTGGTTGGCAGTTTCAAAGTCCATGGCGACAAAATTCATCATAAGCAAAGGCCTCCGGTTGAGCATGGTGCAAATTAAGCCAATCTAACTTGGCATACGCTAGTATAACACAGCATGAATGCGGTAAAATATCAAAAGGAAGAATTAGAGGAGGCACCAACATTGAAGTTGCATGATTTAAAAGCACAAGGTCTTGATTTGCAGGAAAACATTCCCTTGAGCCGGTATACTTTTACCCAGACCGGCGGTCCAGCGGAATACCTGGCTTTTCCAAAGAGCCTGGAGGAATTGCGGGCAGTCCTGGCCGCGGCCAGAGAAGACGGGCTGCCGATTACGGTGATCGGCAATGCCTCGAACCTGATCATCCGCGACAAGGGGATCAAGGGACTGGTACTGATCTTGACGGGAATGAACGAGATCAAGGTTGAAGACAGCCGGGTCCGGGCCCAGGCGGGGGCAAGAATTATTGATACTTCTTTTGCCGCCGGCAAGGCCGGCCTGTCTGGCCTGGAATTTGCCGCCGGCATTCCCGGCTCAGTCGGCGGGGCCGTCTTCATGAACGCGGGTGCCTACGGCGGGGAAACCAAGGACTGCCTGGAAAGCGCCACGGTGGTAACCAGGTCAGGCGAGCTCAAGACTTACAGCAATCAAGAGCTGAATTTCTCTTACCGGCACTCGCTTTTGCAGGAAAACGACGAAATCGTCATTGAAGCCGTGTTTGCCTTGAAGAAGGGCGACAAGGCCACGATCCTGGACCAGATGAACTACCTCAACGCCCTGCGCAGCTACAAGCAGCCGCTGGAATACCCGTCCTGCGGCAGCGTCTTCAAGCGCCCGGTCGGCCATTTCGTTGGCCCGATGCTTATCGCTGCTGGCCTGCAGGGCAAGCAGATCGGCGGGGCACAGGTGTCGACCAAGCATGCCGGCTTTATCGTCAACAAGGGCGGGGCCACGGCAACCGACTACCTCAATTTGATTCACTATATTCAGAAAACGATCAAAGAAAAGGATGGGATTGCGCTGCAGACGGAAGTCCGCATTATTGGCGAAGAATGATAAATTAGGATAAATAGAAAAATGGGAACAGCAAATGGAAATTATTAAGTTAGATCACATCACCAAGCAATATGATGATGGCTTTGTAGCCTTGAAGGACATCAACCTTGAGCTTGAGTCCGGCAAGTTCTACTCTTTGCTGGGGCCGTCCGGCTCAGGCAAAACAACGATTCTGCGGATCATTGCCGGCTTTACGGAAGCATCAGCCGGCCGGGTCTACTTTGACGGCCAGGACATTACCAACCTGGATGCCTCAAAACGACATATCAATACGGTTTTTCAGAATTATGCTCTTTTTCCGCATCTGAATGTCTATGAGAACGTTGCTTTTGCCCTGAAGCTGCGCCGGCGGCCTGAAAACGAGATCCGGGCCAAGGTCCGGGAGGCCCTGCACACCGTGCGCCTGGACGGTTATGCCAACCGGGAGATCTCCGAACTGAGCGGGGGCCAGCAGCAGCGGGTGGCGATCGCGCGCGCGATCATCAACGAACCCAAGGTCCTGCTTTTGGACGAGTGCCTGTCAGCTCTGGACAAGCGCCTGCGCAAGGAAATGCAGTTTGAGCTGCGGGCGATTCAGAAAAAGCTGGGCATTACTTTTATTTTCGTGACTCACGACCAGGAAGAAGCCCTGGCAATGAGCGATGAGATTTTCGTCTTGAATGACGGCGAGATCCAGCAAAGCGGCTCGCCGGTCGACATCTACGACGAGCCGGTCAACGACTTCGTTGCCCGCTTCATCGGCGATTCCAACATCCTGCCTGGCCGGATGATCCGCGACTTTGCCGTGGAATTTGCCGGCAAGAAGTTCGAGTGCGCCGACGCGGGGATCACCTCCGGCGAAAAGGTGGAAGTGGTCCTGCGCCCGGAAGACCTGGACATCACCGAACCGGCCGCCGGCAAGCTGCTGGTGACGGTGCAAAGCCAGCTTTTCCTGGGCGACCACTTTGAAATCAAGGCGGTTGGCCAGGACGGATTTGAATGGCTGATCCATTCGACCAATGGCGTGCAGATCGGCCAGGAAGTCGGCATCTTCTTTGACCCGGAGGATATTCACGTCATGCGGCTGGGTGAAACCGAAGAGGAATTCGACGCCCGCCTGGAAACTTATGAAGGCGAGGACTAAGCGATGAAAAAGAACCGGCTTTTGTTTCTGCTGCCGTATCTGCTCTGGATCGGCCTCTTTGTCATCGCCCCCCTGGTGCTGATTCTGGGCTACTCGCTGACTGACGCCAGCGGGCAGCTGACCCTGCGCAATTTCGCGGCCTTTTTCTCCGCGGGAACTTTCATGCGAATGATGGTCAACTCTTTTTGGTACGCGCTCTTGATCACTTTTTTCTGCCTGCTGATCTCCTATCCGACGGCCCTGGTCTTGACCAGGCTGAAAAACCAGCAGTTCTGGCTGATGCTGATCATTTTGCCGACCTGGATCAATCTGCTGCTCAAGGCTTACGCCTTCATCGGCATTTTCTCCAGAAACGGGATGGTCAACCAGTTCCTGGGCTTGTTCGGCATCGGGCCGGTAGGCATCATGTTTACCGACTTTGCCTTCATCTTCGTGGCGACTTATATCGAAATACCGTTTATGGTGATGCCGATCTACAACTCGCTTAAGGAGATCGATCCGGCCCTGCTCAGCGCCAGTTCAGATTTGGGAGCCAGTTTCTGGCAGACTTTCCGCTATGTCATCTGGCCCTTGTCCTGGCCAGGGGTCGAATCGGGCATTCAGGCCATCTTCATTCCGTCCCTGTCCCTCTTCATGCTGACCCGGCTGATCGGCGGCAATCGCGTGATCACCCTGGGGACGGCAGTGGAGGAGTACTTCTTAACGACGATGAACTGGAATATGGGGTCAACCATCGGGGTCATCCTGATCGTTCTGATGTCCATTGTGATGCTGCTTACCTCGCGCAAACAGCATAAGAAGGAAATTAAATTATGAAAAAGACCATTTGGGGCAAGGTATATTTTTTCCTGGTCTTGGTGATCCTGTACCTGCCCATTTTCTACCTAATCTACTTTTCGTTCTCCAGCGGTTCCAGCATGGACCACTTCCAGCACTTTACCTGGCGGCACTACCAGACCTTGTTTGCCGACAAGCGCCTGCTGGCAATCCTGCTGGAGACGATCATGCTGGCCCTCTTGTCCAGCCTGGCGGCGACGGTGCTGGGAACTTTTGGGGCAATCGCCATTCAGTACAGCCGGACCGGGGCGCGCAAGATTTTGCTGTCTTTGAACAACATCTTGATTGTGTCGCCTGACGTCATCATCGGGGCCAGCTTCCTGATCCTGTTTACCGCCCTGGGTTTCAGCCTGGGCTTTGCCTCCGTCCTGCTCAGCCATATCGCTTTTTCCGTGCCGATCGTGGTTTTGATGGTTCTGCCGAAGCTGAAGGAAATGGACAACTCCTTGATCGACGCGGCCCGGGACCTGGGCGCGAACAATTACCAGGTTTTCAGCCAGGTCCTTTTGCCGGCCTTGACGCCGGGGATTCTGTCCGGTTTGTTCATGGCTTTGACTTACTCTTTGGATGATTTCGCGGTTACTTTCTTCGTAACTGGCAATGGTTTTACAACCTTGTCTGTTGAAATCTATTCCCGGGCCCGGCAGGGGATCGACCTGGAAGTGAATGCCCTGAGCACGATCATCTTCTTGTTCGTCCTGCTTCTGGTCGGCATTTACTACCTGCTGGTCAAGCGGCAGGGCAAGAAGGCTAACAAGCTGGGAGGGCTGCTGCGATGAAAAAAATTCTCTCCGCGGCCCTGGCCATTCTGCTGGTCAGCCTCGGCCTTTACCTGGGTGCCCAGGAACTGGACAGCTCCAGCGGCGGCAGTGCTTCAAGCAAGAAGGACCTGATCATCTACAACTGGGGCGATTACATCGATCCGGATTTGATCACGAAATTTGAAAAGCAGACCGGCTATCACGTGATCTATGAGACTTTTGATTCCAATGAAGCCATGTACACCAAGATCAAGCAGGGCGGAACGGCCTATGACCTGGCGGTGCCGTCGGATTACATGATAACGAAACTGCGCCGGGGCAAGCTGCTGGACAAGATCGACACCAGCCGGCTCAGCAATTTCAAGTACATCGGCAAGGAATTTTTGCACAAGTCCTTTGACGAGAAAAACGAATACTCCGTGCCATACTTCTGGGGCACCCTGGGCATCGTCTACAACGACCGCTATGTCAAGCCAGGCGAAATCAAGACCTGGAACGACCTGTGGAAGAAAAAGTACCGCGACCAGATCCTCTTAGTCGATTCGGCCCGTGACATCATGGGCATGTCCCTGGTTTCCATGGGCTATTCCATGAACGAGACCAACTCCGCCCACCTCAAAGCCGCCAAGGCCAAGCTGGACCGGATCGGCCAGAACGTCAAGGCCATCGTGGCCGACGAGCTGAAGATGTACATGGTCCAAAACGAGGCCTGGATCGGGGTAACCTATTCCGGGGAAGCGGCCACGATGATGAGCGAGGACTCGCACATTCACTACGTGGTGCCAGCCCAGGGCTCCAACCTCTGGTTTGACAACATCGTCATCCCCAAGACCTGCAAGAACAAGACCGGAGCCTATAAGTTCATCAACTTCATGCTGGACCCCAAGAACGCGGCCCAAAATGCCGAATATATCGGCTACTCGACCCCAAACACCGCGGCGCAGAAACTGCTGCCCAAGTCCGTGCGGCAGGACAAGCAGTTTTACCCGCCGATGTCGACGATCAAGAATTTGGAAGTCTATCGGGATCTGCCAAGCAGCAAGGTGCAAGAGTACAACGACCTCTTTTTGGAGTTCAAGATGTACGCGCGCAACTAGCCGGCGGAAAATTATAGAAAGGAAATTTCATGCAGTTTGATATTTCAAGCCTGTGGACCTGGCACACCTTGTCAGTCGTCCTGGATGTCTTGATCACCTGGTACTTTATCTACCACCTGACCTTGCTGATCAGGGGGACCAAGGCCGTGCAGCTGGCCAACGGGATCATTTTGATCATGGTTGCCCGCGTTCTGGCGGGCTGGGCCCAGCTGACGACCGTCACCTTTTTGCTGGACCAGATAGTTTCCTGGGCGGTGATCGGCATTATCGTCATTTTCCAGCCGGAAATCCGGCGCGGGCTGGAACGTCTGGGCCGGGTCTCCCTGTTCTCAGACTCGGAAAACAGTGAGCGCGAGCAGCAGGAAAGACTGGTCAAGGAGCTTGACAAGGCCATCCAGTACATGTCCAAGCGGCGGATTGGCGCCTTGATCACTTTGGAGCAGAAAACCGGCCTGGAAGAATACGTGGAAACTGGGATCAAGCTCGATGCCCTGGTGACCGGGGAACTGCTGATCAACATCTTCATTCCGAACACGCCTCTGCATGACGGGGCCGTGATCATCAAGAACAACCGCGTGCAGGTGGCTTCTGCCTACCTGCCGCTGTCGGACAACGCCATGATTCCCAAGAGCCTGGGGACTAGACACCGGGCAGCCGTCGGTATTTCCGAAGTGACCGAC
>NZ_BOCG01000641.1 GCF_016587775.1 Lactobacillus nasalidis
GGTTTCGGCTACTGCCTGGCCAAAGCCGGCAATTCCCGGCACGTTTTCCGTGCCGGCCCGCCGCTTAAGCTCCTGGTCACCGCCGTAAATGCGGTTGGGCAGGCGGATGCCGTCTCTTTCATACAAAAAGCCCAGGAACTTCGGCCCGTAGATCTTGTGGGCTGAAGTGGACATGAAGTCGATCTGCATCTCTTCTACGTCCAAGTCGACGTTGCCCAAGCCCTGGACGGCGTCAACATGGAAGTAGGCATTGCTGTCCTTGACGATTTCGCCGATTTCCTTGAGCGGGTTGATGGTGCCGACCTCATTGTTGACGGCCATCACCGATACCAGAATCGTTTCCGGCGTCAGCTCTTCTCTCAGCTGATCCAGGGAAATGTGGCCGTCGCTGTCCACGTCCAGATACGTGACTTCAAAGCCTTGCTCTTCCAGATGCTGCATGGAGCGCAGGACCGACTCGTGCTCGATCTTGGTCGTGATCAAGTGCTTGCCGATGTTCTGGCGCATTTCCGCCACCCCGAAGATCACGGTGTTGTTGCTTTCCGAACCGCCGGAAGTAAAGATGATTTCCTGGTCTTTGGCATTGATTGCCCGGGCGATCGTGTGCCGGGCCGTTTCAACGGTGTTGCGGGCCTTGCGTCCCAAAGTATGCGTGCTGGACGCGTTCCCGAAGTCATTGGCCATCTCGTCGGCGATGACGTCGACGACGGCCGGCGACATTGGCGTGGTGGCAGCATTGTCAAGATAGACTTGCTTCATTTAAAAATCGTTCTCCTTCAGATACTCAAC
>NZ_BOCG01000642.1 GCF_016587775.1 Lactobacillus nasalidis
CAGCTGCTTGATAGCTTCCCGCCACTGGGTCACCAGCAGCATCTTCTTCTCATCATTGATGCAGATGGCTGCTGCCGCCGGGCGGTGTTCCACTAACTCTCTGGAGGCGGTTTTCCCGTTTGGCAGCATCACCGTTTCAACATGCAGGTTGATGAAGCCGCCGTGGAAAGCCTCCTTCGTTGAAATTTCAGTTTCCTTTAAATCCATATGTCATTCCTTTGCTTAGTCTCTGGCCAAGTAAACATTGACGCATTGCAGGCCGTGTTTACCTTGGGCTAGCTGGTAGCTAACCCGCTGACCGACTTCAAGCCTCTTATAGCCCTCCTCCTTGATGGCAGTATAAAAGACAAAATATGATTTGTGATTTTGATCGTCTTCGATAAAGCCGAAACTTGCTTTTTCGGCAAATTGTTTTACAGTTCCAGTCCGCATTAGTCTTCCAAGCCTTCTTCAAGAGCTTCCGGATGATCTGCGGCAACAATGGCTGCACAGCGGCCGCACAGTTGCGGCAGGCGGGCATCAGCGCCAATGTCGGTCCGGTACATCCGGCAGCGTGGGCAGACTTCGCCTTCAGCCCGGCGCACTACCACGCTGGAGTGGTCAAGCTTTTGCGCGTCAGCTGGAACTTCGCCCTGGCCGAAGACCAGGTTGGAGACGATCAGGATCTCCCGGAAGTCTTCACCGGCCAGCTTGTCCAGGGCAGCCTTGACTTCAGCGGACGGGTAGACAGTCACGCTGGCTTCGAAAGACTTCCCGATCAGCTTTTGATCCCGGGCTGCTTCCAGAGCCTTCAAGACGTCGTCGCGCAGTTTCATGAACTCGCCCCAGTTTTCCTTCAATTCGTCGGCATCGGCGTAGTCTTCGATTTCCGGGAAGTTGGACAGGTAGACGTCGTCTTCGTTTTCCTTCAAGTAGCCCCAGACTTCGCCCATGGTGTGCGGCAGAATCGGCGCCAAAATCTTGGCCAGCTTGACAGCGGCGTCATAGATCACCGTCTGCATTGACCGGCGGGCGTGGCTGTCCTTGCCTTCAATGTAAAGCACATCCTTGGCAAAGTCCAGGTAGAAGGCGGACAGGTCATTGGTGATGAACTTGAAGACCAGCTTGTAGACGTCAGCGAAGTCGTACTTGTTGTAGTTGACGATGCTTTCGGCAACCAGGTCGTTCAGCTTGACTTCCAGGTATTGGTCGATCTTGCGCAGGTCCTTGTAGGCTACCCGGTCCTTGGCCGGATCAAAGTCTAACGTGTTGGCCAGCATGTAGCGGAAGGTGTTTCTGATCTTCCGGTAGCCTTCAGCAACCTGGCGCAGGATGTCCATGGAAACGCCGACGTCGCCGGAAGCGTCAACTGAAGCAACCCAGAGGCGGATGATTTCTGCCCCCATCTGCTTGATGACGTCGTTAGGCGAGATGGTGTTGCCCAAAGACTTGGACATCTTCCGCCCCTGCCCGTCCAAAGTGAAGCCTTGTGACAGGACTGACTTGTAAGGAGCCACGCCGTTGGTGGCAACGCTGGTGATCAAGCTTGAGTTGAACCAGCCGCGGTATTGGTCGCTGCCTTCCAGGTACATGGAAGTCGGGTAGTGAACGTCCCGGCCCAGGGCTTGTACCCCGCTCCAGGATGACCCTGAGTCAAACCAAACGTCCAGGATGTCGGTTTCCTTGGTAAACTTGCCGTTTGGCGAGTGTTCTGAAGTGAAGCCTTCTGGCAGAAGTTCTTCAACCGGGTGGGTAAACCAGGCGTTGGAGCCTTCCTTGGCAAAAAGCTGAGCCACGTGTTCGATCGTTTCCGGAGTGACGATGGCCGTGCCGTCTTCAGCGTAGAAAATCGGCAGCGGAACGCCCCAGGCTCTTTGCCGGGAAATTACCCAGTCGCCCCGGTCCTTGATCATGTTGTAAAGACGGGTCTTGCCCCAGGACGGGTAGAAGGTCGTCTTTTCGATCTGGTCCAGAATCTGGTCTCTGAACTTGGAAATTGAGGCAAACCATTGCGTCGTTGCCCGGTAGACAACCGGCTTCTTGGTCCGCCAGTCGTGAGCGGCGGAGTGCACGAAGGTGCTGTAGCTCAGCAGGTTGCCGGCAGCAGCCAGCTTGTCTCTGACGATTTCGTTGGTGTCGGTGTAGAACTTGCCCACCAGGTCCGGGTCAGGGATTTCTTCAGTGAAGCAGCCCTTGTTGTCCATTGGCGAAAGTACGTCAAAGCCGTAGCGCATGGTGGTGTTGTAGTCGTCTTCACCAAAGCCGGAAGCCGTGTGCACCAGGCCGGTACCATCATCGGCAGTAACGTAGACAGCTTCCATCAAAAGGCTTTCGCGGCCTTCGATGTAAGGGTGCTTGGCCACCATGTATTCCAGGTCAGACCCCTTGAGGTGCTGTACGGTCTTGTAGTCGCTCCAGCCCAGAATTTCAGCAACCGCGCTCAAGCGTTCAGTGCCAACGACATAGCGCCGGTCACCGACTTCAACGACGGAGTAGTCAAACTTCGGGTTGACGGCAATCCCTTGGTTGGACGGGATCGTCCATGGGGTGGTCGTCCAGATCAGGAAGTAGGTGTTTTCTTCGCTCAGCTTGCCCTTGCCGTCTTTGACCGGGAAGGAAATGTAGATTGAAGGTGATTCCACGTCATGGTATTCAACTTCTGCTTCAGCCAGAGTTGATTCACTGGACCAGGACCAGTAGACCGGCTTCTTGCCTTGGTAGATGTAGCCGTTCTCGTACATCTTGCCGAAGACCCGGATTTCCGCAGCTTCAAATTCTGGCAGCAGGGTGATGTATGGGTGGTCCCAGTCACCCATGACGCCCAGGCGCTTAAAGTCAGTCCGCTGCTTGTCAACCTGTTCCATGGCGAACTTCCGGCACAATTCCCGGTAAGCTGCCCGGTCCATGGTCTTGCGGTCAACGCCCTGCTTGGTCAGCTGCTGTTCAATTGGCAGGCCGTGGGTATCCCAGCCAGGAGTGTACGGAGCGTAGAAGCCTTCCATGTTCTTGCTCCGAATGATGATATCCTTGGTGATCTTGTTCAAGGCGTGACCCATGTGGATGTTGCCGTTGGCAAATGGAGGGCCGTCGTGGAGGTCGAATCTTTCATGGCCTTCGTTGAGCTTCAAGCGTCTTTCGTAAAACTTCTGGTCTTCCCAGTTCTTTTCCCACTCTGCTTCTCTCTTGGGAAGATTGCCCCGCATCGGGAACTTGGTCTTGCCAAGGTTCAGCGTATCTTTAACCCGCATATTGAAATCCTTTCGCTAAAACAAAAAGTCTCGTCCTAAAATAGGACGAGACAATCGTGGTACCACCTAAATTGAGCCCGGTCAAGGGCCCCGCTTGTGCCGGCTTATCGTGCCGGTGGCCGATCAGACCAATCGGCAGCTGATCGCTCGCCGGCTTATGTTAATCTTTCACCATCATTAACTCGCTAAGGTCGCCTTGAAGCAGGACTGTCAGTCTGATTTATTAGTCAAAATTATATAAAAGATAAGAAAGCGATGAAAGATGCTTTCTATCTACAGTAAAAGAGTTTAAGGCATTGACCGGGACTTTGTCAAATATTATTTCCGTTTTGCCGGCCAAAAACGGCATTCCAGCTTCAGCCGCCCCTTGCGGCTCGGCTGAACAGACAACAGGCGCAGGCGGCCAAAGTGCCGCAGGCTGAGCAGGTCGCCTGGCTGCAGGATCTTTTCGGCCTTGCTCTCCTTGTGCCAGTTCAGCCGCACCTCACCGGCTTCCAGCGCGGTCTTGAGCTGGCTGCGCGACCGGTGCGTCACGGCTGCCAGCACCGCGTCCAGGCGCAAGGAAGCTGCCACTGCCGACACGGTCTGGGAATTGTCTTCCACTTCCAGCAGCTCTTTCAAGGGCTTTTTCTCCAAACGGACCTTGACGGGCCCGATCCGGTCGATCTGGCTTTCAAAAAAGTTGCTCAATTCTTTTTCAGCAAAAAACTGCCAGCGGCCCTGGCCGTCGGTGACGATGTCGCCGAAAGTCGCCAGCTGGACGCCGGAGTTGGCCAGGCTGCCCAGGATCTGGCTGTGGCGCAGGCTGGCAAATTTTTGCGGATAGACGATCTCAAAGAGCTCCAGCTGGTAGTCGTCTGGGCGCAGGTTCTCCCAGTCCAGGCTGAGGTAGAGGCGCTGCTTTTCCGCTTCCTCATAGCCGCCAAAAGACTGCAGCAGGGCCTCCCCGCCGGCGATCGCTTCCATGATCTGCCTTTCCCGCGGATCCAGGAAGTCCG
Organism: Lactobacillus nasalidis; assembly: GCF_016587775.1. Lineage (GTDB taxonomy): Bacteria > Bacillota > Bacilli > Lactobacillales > Lactobacillaceae > Lactobacillus > Lactobacillus nasalidis. The sequence continues at coordinate 4,226 of NZ_BOCG01000642.1, forward strand.
TCAGGATAGGCTGGCCTGTAAAAAGCAGCCGATTAAAAAGACCAACAAAATGGTCAATTGTTGGTCTTTCTTCAATTGCAAAATGTGGGTAGAAACTGCTGGCCTGTCTTTTGGACATCATAGAAAAATCCTTTCCAGAATGTTAAACAGCCAGCCCAAAGCAACGCTTTGGACAAAATAGATCACAAACAGGGCGATCATCGGCGAGATGTCAATGCCCGTCGCGTAGATCAAGCGCAGGATCGGCCCCTGTCTGAACAAGTTGACAAAGGGATTGACGATCCGGTCGATCCAGCGGCCGACAGCTGATTCATTGATCGCCGGAATCCAGGACATGAAGGCATCGATAATGATCAAGAGGCTGTAAGCTTCACAGATGAAGTAGAGCAGCCGGTACAAAAATGTCAAAAAAGTCAGCATTAGCCCAAAGTATCTTTCTTGTCAAGCAGTTCGGTAATCTTGCCGTCAGTTTCGAACTTCGGCGGCGTAGCCAGGAAGATCTTGTCGCCAACGCGCTGGATTTCGCCGTTAAGGGCGTAAACCGTGCCGGTGATGAAGTCAACCACCCGGCGGGCTGAAGCATCGTCCATCCGGCTGAAATTGATGATGATCGCCTTCTGGTTGAGCAGGTTCTGGGCTACTTCCTTAGCGTCGGAGTAAACCCGCGGTTCATAAAGGACGATCTTGCTTGGGCCGGCACTGGCCTGGCCGGCCTTGATCGAAACCACGTTGTCCCGGCTGTTGACCGGGCGGTATGAACTTTCCATTTCTTCCTCTTCTTCGTATTGTTCGTCGTAGCGGTCTCTGTCTTGGTAAGAATCAGAATCGCCAAAGCCAAAAAAGTCTTTAAGTTTGTTAGTGTTCATTTACTCTGCCTCCTTAACGGTCCCGGCGGTGCTTGAAAAACGGGATTTCGTCATCATCGTCGTCATCATAGTCAGTGGTGATGTCGATTTGCGAAATCGTGCTGCTTGGGTCGGCATCCAGGGCCGGCTCGCTTTCTTCAGCTTGCCGCTTCTGCTCTTCCGGATTCTGTCTTCTTGAGTAGTCATCGTCATTCAGGCCCCAGACGCTGGTCGGGTCCATCATGGCCGGCTTCTCTTCCTTGACCGGGCTGGCCGGTTGTTCCTGCACTGGCTCAGCAGCCGGCTTCTCCGGAGCAGCTTCAGCTGCCGGGGCTGCTGCTTCCTGGTTCAGAATCTTTGGTGCTGCCGGCTTCTCCC
>NZ_BOCG01000643.1 GCF_016587775.1 Lactobacillus nasalidis
GGCCATCTACGCTGAAGCCATTTACGAATTAAGCAAGTAGCAGACACAAAAAAGACTTTTGCCCCAAAAAGGCAAAAGTCTTTTTTATCTGGCCGCTTTCAGCTCCTCGCAGACCTGCCGGTGCCGGTCAGCATAAAGGCTGCTCTTCTCCCAAATAAAAGTGAAGTCGTGGCGGATCTGGAAGTCCCGCAAATTTAATTTCCGCAGCTTTCCGGCTTTCAGCAGGTCGCTGACGGCCGTCTGGTACAAAAAGGAGACTCCGCAGTTGGCCAAAAGCAGCTGGGTGATCATCTGCATGTTGCCGACTTGGACATACTGCTTGAAGTCGCTGATTTCCCGCCCCTGGGCCTGGAGGCTGTTTTCCAGGATTTTCCTGGTCCCCGACCCCGGTTCTCTGACCAAAAGGCGCTGGCCAAAGAGGTCGGCGATCTGGTCAGGCTCTTTGGCAAAAGCCAGCTTGGGCGAGCAGACGGCGATGAAGTCCTCGCTTTGGTAGCGCAGGCTGGCATAGCCGCTGGCCGGGTCGCCTTCCACCAGGGCAAAGTCTAAGTCCCCCTCGTCCAATTTTTTGGTCAAAAATTCGGTATTGCCGTAGACGACTTCAACGTTGGTCCGGGGATGCTCCTGCAAAAAGCGGCTGAGCGGCTTGGCCAAGGCGTATTCACCAATGGTCACCCCGAAGCGGACAGGCGGCAGGTCGGCCTGCTGAATTTCGGCCTTAAGCAGGCGCTCGTCGCTCTGCATCTGCCGCATGGCCAGGCGCAGCTTTTCTCCCGCGGCCGTCAAAGCCAGCTTCTTGCCCTGGTAGCTGAAAAGCTTGGCCTGGTATTCCTTTTCCAGAAAGCGGATGTGCTGGGAGACCGCCGGCTGGGTCACGTGCAGGCGGTCAGCGGCCCGGGTGAAGTTCATGGTCTCGCAGACCGTCAAAAAAGTCTTGACGCGAAAATCAAGCATGCTTGCCCCCTTTATCAATAAATCGAGTTTATCGACAGATAATAATCTATAATTTTATTTTCTACTATTTTACCTCTATACTTAAGCATGTTCAAAAAAACATCTGGAGGCAAAAACATGAATTGGATTAAAAAGAAGCTGCCGGGCATCCTGGTCTGTCTGGCTATCGCCATCCCCGCCTGGCTCTTAGGCAAGGCCTTCCCGGTCATCGGGGGCGCCGTCTTCGCCATCTTGCTCGGTATGGTCATCACCCTCTTTTGGGAAGACAAGCAAAAAGCAGCCGACGGCATCAAGTGGACGTCCAAGTACATCCTGCAGACGGCCGTGGTCCTCTTGGGCTTCGGGATGGACCTGCAGGTGGTGGTCAAGACTGGCAGCCAGTCCCTGCCGATCATCGTCTGCACCATCTCGACCTCGCTCTTGATCGCCTGGCTTTTGCACAAGTATTTCAAAATTCCCAGCAAGATTTCAACCCTGATCGGGGTCGGCTCATCCATCTGCGGGGGCAGCGCCATCGCCGCTACCGCCCCGGTCATCGACGCTGACGACGACGAAGTGGCCCAGGCCATCTCCGTCATCTTCTTTTTCAACGTCTTGGCCGCCATCCTCTTCCCGATCTTCGGCAAGATCCTGGGCTTTGACCAGACCAGCGGGAATTCTTTCGGCATCTTTGCCGGAACGGCCATCAACGACACTTCTTCCGTCACTGCCGCGGCCGCTACTTGGGACAACATGTTCCACCTGGGCAGCCAGACTTTGGACAAGGCCGTGACCGTCAAATTGACCAGAACCCTGGCCATCATCCCGATCACCCTGGCACTGGGCTATTTCACGGCCAAAAAGGAGCAAAGAGGCAACAGCTTCAGCCTGAAGCGGGCTTTCCCGGCCTTCATCCTCTACTTCATCCTGGCCTCTTTAATCACCACCTTTGCCCTGGCCAGCGGCGTCAGCGCCAGCGTTTTCCTGCCCTTGAAGGAATTGAGCAAGTTCATGATCGTCATGGCCATGGCCGCGATCGGCCTTAATTCCAACATCGTCAAGCTGGTCAAGTCCGGGGCCAAGCCCCTCCTGCTCGGCGCTTCCTGCTGGGCCGGAATCACGGCCGTCAGCCTGCTTTTGCAGCGGGTCTTAGGCTTGTGGTAAAGAGATAAAAAACAGGTGATTTAGCGCACGAAAAAAGACTTTTACCTAATGGTAAAAGTCTTTTTCATTTGCGAGCTTACTTGATGCCAGCTTCGTCAAGCTGCTTCAAGGTCAGGTCCAGGTGCTTCATGACCGTTTCCTTGCCCATCAGTTCCATGGCTTCGCCGATGCCAGGGCCGACCATTGACCGGGTAGTGGCAATCCGGATTGGCATGAAGAGCTTGCGGCCCTTGATGCCGGTTTCCTTCCGGGTGGACATGATGGCGCCCATGATCTTCTTGGCCGTGAAGTTGTCCAATTTGTCCAGCTGCTTCTTGAATTCTTCAATTGCTGGACGGGCTTCGTCCTTCTTGATTTCTTCGACTTCTTCGTCAGTCAGGTATTCGGCTTCAGTGAAGAAGATCTTGCTCAAGTCGACGATTTGCTTGGTGTAGGACATTTGGTTGGCGTACATGTTGACCAATTGTCTTACCCATTCCATCTTGCCTGGAGCCGGACTAGCTTCAACCAGGCCAGCTTCTTGCAGGTTGTGCAAAGACAGGTCCAAAAGTTCGTCTCTGTCGGCAGTCTTCATGTACTGGTTGTTGACCCAGTCCAGCTTCTTTTGGTCAAAGGCAGCCGGTGACTTGGACAGACGAGCCGGGTCAAACTGCTTGATGAATTCGCGCTTGGAGAAGATTTCGCTTTCGCCAACCGGTGACCAGCCCAGCAAGGTGATGAAGTTGAACATGGCTTCTGGCAGGAAACCAAGCTCTCTGTATTGTTCGATGAACTGCAAAACTGATTCGTCACGCTTGGACAGCTTCTTGCCAGTGGCTGAGTTGATGATCAAAGTCATGTGGCCGAAGACCGGAGCTTCCCAGCCCAAGGCTTCGTAAACGCAGAGCTGCTTTGGCGTGTTGGAGATGTGGTCATCGCCCCGCAAAACGTGGCTGATTTCCATCAAGTGGTCGTCGATAACGACAGCGAAGTTGTAAGTCGGCATCCCATCGCGCTTTTGGATGACGAAGTCGCCGCCGATAGTGTCGGATTCAAAGCTGAGGTGGCCCTTTACGATGTCGTCCCATTCGTAAGTTACGTCTTCAGGAATGTGGATGCGGACAACCGGCTTGAGGCCCTTGGCCCGGGCTTCGTCTTGGGATTGCTTGATTTCGTCAGCAGTCATGCCTTCGTATTCGTAGACATAGTGCGGAGCAATCCCCATGGCCCGCTGTTCTTCACGCTGGGCTTCCAGTTCTTCTTCGGTTTCAAAGGAGTAGTAAGCCTTGCCTTCTTCAAGCAGCTGGTCGATGTACTTTTGGTAGATGTCCTTTCTCTCGGACTGCTTGTAAGGGCCGTAGTCGCCGCCGACGTCCGGACCTTCGTCCCAGTCGATCCCCAGCCAGTGCAGGTTTTCGATTTGAGATTCAGCCCCGCCTTCAACGTTTCTGGCGGTGTCAGTGTCTTCGATTCTCAGAACCAAAGTCCCCTTGTTGTGACGTGCAAACAGATAGTTAAACAGAGCAGTACGCGCGTTACCAATGTGCAAGTGGCCAGTTGGTGACGGAGCGTATCTCACGCGGATTTTCTTATTAGCCAAAATTATGCCTCTTTCTTACTATTCTTCAACTTACTAAGTTTACTAGCAATAAGGAAAAAATTCAATCTTTCCCGCCAAATGGGCAAGCAAAAATGCCTGCCGGAGGCAGACATTCGCTAATAAGTTTCGTTTTTGCTATTTTTTGGCTTCTACGCCCTTCTTGAAGACGAAGTATTCCGCTGCCCACAAGACAGCCGTGTAGGCCACTTCTGCCAAAAGGTAGAGCCAGCTGACCACTGGCAGGCTCAAGTCCGTGTGGGAAGTGTGGAAGCCAGTATTGTCGATGACAAAGCTGAAGTCAAAGCCGGAATTGGAGATCATGTTGAGGATCGCGCTCAAGATGCTGCTGCTGCCCCAGGAAAGCAGGGCCAAAAGCGCGAGCAGGATGACCGCCTTGGCAAACTTGCTCCATCTGCCCTTCAAAGGCAGGAAGTCGCCCAAAACGCTGGCTGATTCAGTAATAAAGAGCCAGAAGCAGATGCCGCCGACATAGCTGACCATGGCAAACAGGACCAGGTAAATGCTCCAGTTGATGATGCTGGAGACGTATGGCTGGAAAGCCGCTGCTGTTTGGGCATCAATCTGCATCTTCCCGCCGAAAGCAAACGGCAGCAAGGTTAAGGCAAGGATCAAGAGGTTTCCCAAGCAAAAGATGACCAGATCCGCCAGGCCCGTGAGCAGGTTGGCCGTCAAGAAGCTGCCGGTCGTTACCGGTACTTGCCGCCAGGTCTGGGACCGGTTGATCCTGTAGGCAGCCATGATAATGTCGATTGAGTACCAGGCACACATGAAGAAAATCACGGTTGCGGAGAGTCCGACGCTGATGCCATTTGAATCACTGCCAAAACCATATCTGATACCGAAATACAAGTTGATCAAGAGGACAAAAACTGCCTCGATGCCCAGGCCAAGCCAGGCGGTCCGGCTTTTTTCCTTGAACATGGCCGCGAAAGTCTTTTTAAAACCAATCATTACTCTTCCCCCTCGTAGAATCCTTCATACCACTCTTCGATGCTTTCGTGCTCAGCCCGGATTTCTTCGGCGCTGCGCTGCTCCAAGACTGAATGCTTCTTGATCAAAACGACCTCGTCGACCACCGGCGCGATTTCGTCTAAGACATGGTCGCTGATGACCAGGGTCGCCTCTTCCGGCTTCCAGAGCAGCATGGACTTGATGATCTTCTTCCGGCTCATGGCGTCGACCCCGCTGAAAGGCTCATCTAAGAGATAGAGCTTGGCCTTGCGGGAGAAGACCAGGGCAATGATCAGCTTCTCCTTCATCCCCTTGGACAGGCTGCCCAGTCTTTCTTCTTCATTCAGGTTCATGAATTCCAAAATATCGGCAAACTGCTTGGCGTCAAAGTCCGGGTACAGCATCTGGTAGAAGCTGGCCACTTCCTTGATCTTGCGGAAGTCACGGAAGGCAGACAGGCTGTCGGTCATGGCAATGTACTGCTTGCGGCGGTCTTCATCCCCTTCGCCGCAAACCTGGACGCTGCCCTTGTACTGCTTGGCCAGGCCCGCGATCACCCGCATCAGGCTGGTCTTGCCGGCCCCGTTGGCCCCGACCAAGGCCACGATCTTTCCGGCTGACAAAGTCAGGTTGACTCTTTCCAAAATCGTCTTTGAATTCTTGCGGTAGCTTAAATCCTTAATCTCCAAAGCGTTCATGCTATTCCTCCCCGGTTTCAATCAAATAGTTTGTCAATAGTCCAGTCAGGCTTTCCCTTTCGACTCCGAGCTTCTCCATGCGGCTGACAAAGGCCGCCAGCTCCTGCTTCAGCAGTTTGGTCTTCATTTCCTCCAGGCGGCTTTCATCGGTCGTGACGAAGTTGCCTTCGCCGCGCTTGCTGTAGACATAGCCTTGAGCCGTCATTTCTCTCAGCGCCCGCTGAACCGTGTTGGCGTTGACCGTCAATTCAAGTGCCAGGGCTCTGACGGAAGGCAGCTTGTCGCCGGCCTTGATCTTGCCCTGGGCGATCTGCAAGTAGATGTAGTCTTCGATCTGCAAGTAGATCGGCAGGTTGTCTTTGAATTTCATTTTCACACCCCTTCGCTGTACTAGCTATCTAATACACTGTTAGTGTATGACAGTCTTCCCGCCGCGTCAAGTAAAAAAGCAAAAAAGTCAAAATTTTTCCTTTTTATTTTTTGCCCGGCTTTTAAGTCGGCTTCTTTTTCCTTCCTGGGGAAGCATCCTCTATTTAAAAGTTAGCTCGCCTGTGACATTAGCTAATACTTAAAGTTATCCTTTGCCGCTCCGGCGCTATTTTCATTCCAGCTTAAGCGCCGGCTCATCTTTGACTCATAGTCGCAAGAAAGCGTTTATTTTAAGAAAATTTCTGTTAGACTACAATTAGTGTTTGATAATATAACCTTTTCAAGGAGGACAATATGAAAAAGACCAAGACTTTTTTGGCTGCCGGCACCCTGCTGACGGCGGCGCTGGCTTTGACGGCCTGCGGCGGCAGCTCTTCATCTTCTTCATCCAAAAAAGAACTGAACTGGGAAGAATCAGCTGAAATTCCTACGATGGACCTGTCCAAGGCCACTGACTCTGCCAGCTTTACCCAACTGATCAACACCATGGAAGGTTTGTACCGGGCAAAGTCTGACGGCAGCCAGGAAAAGGCCATGGCCACCAGCGAAAAGATTTCCAAGGACGGGAAGACCTACACCTTTACTCTCCGTAAGGACAACAAGTGGTCAAACGGTGACCCGGTAACGGCGCAGGACTTTGTCTACTCATGGCGCAGAACGGTTGACCCGAAGACTGCTTCTCAATATGCCTACCTGTTTGAAGGCATCAAGAACGCCATGGACATCCAAAACGGCAAGAAGAAGCCGGAAACTCTGGGGATCAAGGCCGTTGGCAAGTACAAGCTGGTCGTAACTCTGGACCGGCGGATTCCTTACTTCAACAACCTGATGGCCTTCGGCAGCTTCTTCCCGCAAAACGAAAAGGCTGTCAAGAAGTACGGTTCCAAGTACGGCACTGCCTCCAAGTACATGGTCTACAACGGGCCATACGTCATGAGCGGCTGGACCGGGTCAAACCTGTCTTGGAAGCTCAAGAAGAACCCATACTACTGGGACAAGAAGAACGTCAAGCTGGACGCGGTCAACTACAGCGTGCAAAAGACCCCGTCAACTGCCTACAACCTCTACCAGTCAAACAAGCTTGACGCTGTTTCCCTGGATGCTGAACAAAGCAAGCAGCTCAAGAGCGTCAAGGGCTACAAGCTCTACCCACGCGGGACGACCTTCTACATCCAATTCAACCAGGCTAAGAACAAGTACCTGCAAAACGCCAACATCCGCAAGGCCCTCTCCATGGCCATCAACCGGCAAAGCCTGACCAAGGTTCTGGGCGGCAGCAACACTGTAGCCCACACCCTTACTCCAGAGAAGCTGACCACGGTCAACGGCAAGGACTACACCAGCCTGATTTCCAAGAGCGACGAAGCTTACACTTACTACAACAAGAAGCAGGCCCAAAAGTACCTTAAGCAGGGGCTGAAGGAACTTGGCGTCTCCAAGCTGAACTTCAAGCTTTTGTCAGACGACACCGACGGTGCCAAGAAGTCTACTGAAGCAATGCAGTCAAACATTGAAGAAACCCTGCCGCAAGTCTCCATCACCACGCAGAACCTGCCATTCAAGACCCGTCTGTCCAGAACTGACGCCGGCAACTTTGACATGGTCGTAACTGCCTGGGGCGCCGACTTCAACGACCCGATCTCCTTCCTGGACCTGCTGACTACTACCAACGCTCAAAACGGCGGCAAGTGGTCAAACAAGGAATACGACAAGCTGATCGCTGCTTCCAAGACTACCGGCTCAGACTCTGAACGCTGGAGCGACCTGTCCAAGGCTGAAGGCGTCCTCTTGAAGGATGTCGGTATTTCACCGCTTTACTCCAGCACCAGTGCCTGGATCGTTCGTCCAAACATCAAAGGCTTGGTAAACCTGCGCGACCACTGGGACTTCAAGTACGCTTCTGTCAACTAGTGTCCGCAAGGCTAAAAACAACTGAATCACTGAAAATAGCAGACCATTCGGGTCTGCTATTTTTGTACTTTAGCTGTTTTTCTTGCTACAATTGAACTGATTTTTAGAAAGATTGGCGGCAGGCAAAAAATGTACAAAGTAGTCAAGAAAGAAACTATCAAGGCTGACCGTTTTACGGTCATTCAGGAGAAAGTGGCTAAAGACGGGCAAATAGCCCCATATTCTTACGTCACGATCGGCTTCGGAATCTCCATCATCCCCTTCGTTGATGACGACCATGTCCTGCTCTTGAAGGAATACCGGCATCCCGTTGGCAGCTGGCAATACGAGTTCCCCAGCGGCGGCATTGACCAAGGAGAAGAAGCCAGCCAGGCAGCCAGAAGAGAGCTGCTGGAAGAAACCGGCTATGAGGCCAGCCAGTTGACAGAGCTGGGTTTCACCTACCCTTCTTTTGGCTCAACCAATGAGAAGATCACCCTTTTTGCCTGCCGGGCCAAAAAAGTGGCTCAGCCAAAAAGAGAAATTCTGGAGGAAATCAAGATGGAGATCGTCTCTGTCGACCAGCTGGAAGACTTGATCGTCAAAGGCGAGTTTGCCCATGGGGCCGGCCAGGCAGCCTGGCTCAAGTGGCGGCTGCTTAATGAGAGAAGATAAGAAAAGCAGGAAAGACTAAAAAGGTCAAGCGAGAAATCGCTTGACCTTTTTTACTTACAGAAGCAGCAAGTCTTTCCTGGTCTTGGTGAAGGGGTGGAAGCCTTCTTCGCCAAGATACCCGCAGTCTTCTATTCTGACGCCGCCGACGCCTGGCAGAT
>NZ_BOCG01000644.1 GCF_016587775.1 Lactobacillus nasalidis
TTAAATGAGATTAGGAAGTGTCGGCAAGCATGACAGCCGACGGGAGAAGGGAGATTCAACTATGGCGACTCTTTTGCGGCGTGGCCGCTTCAGCCTCGGCTGGCTGTTAGTCTTGTTCGGGCTGTTTTTTACGGCCGGACGGGCGCAGGCGGCCAGCCAGGAGCTGACTCTGGTCAACTCCAACCCAGACCAGTCTACCAGTTTTGTGTTTAAGGGCTGGCTGGTTGACGACGAGGCCAAGCTGGCTGACTTGAATAAGCAGACCAGCGAGGAGCTGGATCAGAGCAGCCAGGCCGTTTTCCAAGAAAAAATGGCCGCTGGTCAAAGTCAGCTCAAGCTTTCTTTATCCCCTGGTCGTTATTACATCCGGGAATTGACCAAGCCGGGCGTGACGGTGCAGCCGATTTTGCTGACCCTGCCGACAAACAGCAGCAACCAGCAGACGGTCTACCTCAAGACTGAAGCAACCACCGGCCAAGTTCAGCTGACCAAGCTGGGTTATGACAGCAAAACTTCCAAGGGCAAGGCTCTGTCAGGAGTCAGTTTCTACCTTTATCAAGAAGGCACCAGTCTTCCCCTTAGGGTAGATGCCCTGGGCAAATTGTCAACGGATGACCGGGATTCGCGTTTGCTCTTGACGGACAAGAACGGGCTCATCAAGGTGACCGGCTTGCCGGCCGGCAATTACTACTTTGTCGAGCAGGCTACGGTTTCACCTTACGTTAAAAATTCTTCCCCGCAGCGCTTCACTGTCAAGGCCGGGCAGACGGCATACGTGACCGTGAAGAACTACCGGCCGACCGTCCCGACCAATCCGGACGAGCCGACTGTGCCGAAGAAGTCCAGCTCGAGCTCAAGTTCAAGCTCCAGCTCCAGCTCCAGCCGGCCAAAGGTGCCGACCAATCCGCAGAAGCCAAACGTGCCGGCCACTAGCAGCAGCAGCAGTAAAAAAGGCGGCTTGCTCCCGCAGACCGGTGAAGTCTTCAGCTGGCTGGCCATCCTGCTTGGCTCACTCTTGGTTTTGACCGGCCTGATCATGGCTGCCAAGAGCAGACGGCGCAAGTAAGTTGAACAGAAAGCAGATATGCAGATATAATGAACAAACAAGCAAAAAAGCAGCAAAATAATAAAAAGGGGCCAATCTGGCCCTTTATTTTGCTTTTAGTGGTTGGTCTTGGCCTTCTGGGCTATCCTTTGTCGACCCAGGCCTACAACTTCTGGCTGTCCCACCAAAAGGTGCAGTCCTTCCAGAAGGCGGCCAACAACCTCTCCTCCATTGAAGTCAAAAAGCGGCTCCGGCTGGCTAGGGCCTACAATGCCTCCCTGCTGTCGCCGGGCCAGCAGTCCAGCGTCAGCGACCCCTTCAGCAAGTCGGAAAAGAAGGCTGGGGTAGCGGCTTATGCCAAGATGCTGGAGCTTCATGAAAACATCGGCTATATCGACCTGCCCAAGCTGCACCAGGAGCTGCCGATCTATGCCGGTACCAGCGAGTCCGTCCTGCAAAAAGGGATCGGCCACCTGGCCGGCTCCTCGCTGCCTGTTGGCGGCAAGAGCACGCGGGCAGTTCTGACCGGGCACCGGGGCCTGCCTAACTCGCGCTTGTTCACGGACCTGCCGCGGTTGAAAAAAGGGGACGTCTTCTACGTTCACAACCTTGGCCAGGTGCTGGCCTACAAGGTCTACAAGATTGAAGTGATCAAGCCGACCCAGGTGGACAAGCTCAAGATCGTCAAGGGCAAGGACCTCTGCACCTTGATGACCTGCACGCCGTACATGATCAACACTCACCGTTTGCTGGTGACCGGCTACCGGATCCCTTACAACCCGAAGTCGGAAAAGAAGGCCAACGAGCAGAGCCAGAACCGGCTCATATGGATCGCCATCGCGGTCCTTCTGCCACTGCTGGCTATCATTATTTTCTTCTGGCACAGAAGAAGACGGAAGAAAAAGCAGGCTGGCAAGCAAGCCGGCCAGGCAGAAAAGAAAGAATAAAAGGCATGAAACAAACGGGCCGTCCGCTTAAGCGCGGGCAGCCCGTTTAATATTTTCCAGGATTGGCATCCTTTGTGAAAAAAACTCTGCAAATGATGATAGAATAAAGGTAAATAGTTCAATTAGAGTTAATTAGGTGAGTTACAGTGACGACAACACAAATCTGGATTAATTTGTTAGCAATAGTTGTGATTTTTGTTTTTGCCGCCTTCTTTGTCGCGGCTGAATTCGCGCTGGTGCAGGTCCGGCCCAGCCAGCTGGAGGACATGATCGCCAATGGGCAGGGGAATGTCAAGAAACTGCAAAGGGCCCTGCACATGTCACATAATTTGAATGAGTACCTGTCGACCACCCAGGTCGGCACCACCCTGGTCGGGGTCATCCTTGGCTGGTTCGGGGCGGATACTCTGGCCACCATTTTTGAAAGACTGCTGGCCTTGACGCCGCTGTCCAGAAACCTGGTCAACTCGATCGGCGCCTTGATCGGGGTGATCGTGCTGACTTATTTGGAAGTCGTTTTGACGGAAGTCGTGCCGAAAAACATCGCCATCGACGCTCCAGTCAAGATGCTGATGTGGATCGTCACCCCCCTGCACCTCTTTCACACGCTGGTTTATCCCTTCGTCTGGCTGCTGAATGCCAGCTCCGCCGGAATTCTGCGGATCATGGGCTTTAAGCCGGCTGATGAAGAAAACCAGGTCTACTCGCAGTCTGAAATCATCCGCTTGAGCAAAAACGCGGTGCATGGCGGGGCTCTGGACAAGGAAGACCTGACCTACATGGAAAGAGCCTTCCAGCTCAACGACAAGACGGCCAAGGACATCATGACCGACCGGACCCGGCTGACGGTTCTGGATGCCAGTGAAAGCATCAAGACGGCTTTGACCAAGTACCTGGACGACGGCTACAGCCGTTTTCCGGTCGTGCGCGAAAACGACAAGGACGACGTGGTCGGCTATGTCTATGCTTATGACATCGTGCAGCAAAGCCGGGTGGACGACCAGGTGCCGGTGACCCGGGTCAACCGGACCATCATCACCGTGCCTGAGTCAATGCCGATCCAGGACATCCTGCGCCTCATGATCAGCAAGCATACCCCAATCGTTCTGGTGGTCGATGAATACGGCGGCACCAGCGGGATCGTAACGGACAAGGACATCTATGAAGAGCTCTTCGGCTCAGTCAAGGACGAAATCGACGACGTTTCCGATGACTACATCATCAAGGGGACCGACGGCAAGATCCATGTTTCCGGGAAGACGACCCTGTATGACTTTGAGCGCTACTTCCACCGCAATCTCAAGAGCTTCCAAAACAGCGACATCATCACCATTGGCGGCTACATGATGGAACGCTACCCGGATTTGAAGAAGGAAGAGTCAATCGAGCTGGAAGGCTACCGCTTTACTTTGGCGGATATCCAGCAGGGGTTCATGCGCTGGTTTATCGTTGAGGAGCTAAATACAGACGATCAAGCCCAAAAAGAAGAATAAGATTCTTAAAAAGGAACGACTTTTAGCTAAAAGGCGTTCTTTTTTGGTCAATTAATGTTATAATCTGAATATACAAATTTGAAACAATTAGCAATCGAGGAAATCTAATGAAAAGTATTCATGACGCAGTTGATCACAAGTTGTACAGCGAGGAAGACATTGCCGAAATGACCAAGCGCCTTGGCCAGCAGCTGACCAAGGACTATGCCGGCAAACGGGTTCTGGTCGTTGGCGCTTTGAAAGGGGCCATCTTCTTCTTGACTGACCTCCTGCGGGAAATGGACTTGCCTTGCGATCTTGACTTTATTGACGTCTCCAGCTACGGCAACGGGACTGAATCAAGCGGCAAGATCACCGTTACCCACGATCTGGAAGCCGACGTTACTGGCCGGGACGTGCTGATCGTTGAAGACATCGTGGACACTGGCCTGACTTTGAAGTTCATGAAAGACGAGATGCTCAGCCGCGGGGCCAACTCAGTCAAGTGCTGCGTCCTGCTGAACAAGACGGCCCGCCGGACTACTGACGTGGACGTTGAATACTACGGCACGCACGTGGGCAACGAATTCGTCATCGGCTACGGGATGGACTTTGCCGGCCTTTACCGGAACCTGCCATACATCGGCGTCATCAAGCCGGAAGTCGTTGAAGAATTCAGCAGCCAGCACGAACACGACTAAATCAAGGCAAAAGAGCAAAAAAGACATCATCTGCTTGCAGACGATGTCTTTTTTAGTGGAGTTTTTTCCAGTAATAGACCGGCAGGCCCAGCAGGGTGATGCCCAGGCCGATCACGGACAAGGCAAACTGGTTGATCACCGTCATCACGACGATGAACAGGCCGCCGATGATGGAAATCAGCGGAATTACCGGATAAGCCGGCGTCTTGAATGGCCGCTTGAGTTCCGGTTCTCTTTTTCTGAGCAGCAAGACGGCGATCGACAGGAGGGTGGTGAAGGTCCACATGACAAAGACCAGCATGTCGGTCAGCACTTCGAAGTTCCCCAGCGAGATCATGATCAAGGCAATGGCGTTGACCAGCAGGGCCGAGAAGACCGGCACCCCGCTTCTGACTGAGGTCTTGGCCAGCTTCTGTGAACCGGGCAGCCGGTCTGCCTGGGCCAGAATATACGGCGTCCGCATCCCTGTAAGCATGAAGCCGTTGCAGGCCCCGTAAACCGAGAGCAGGATGCCGACAGTGACGATCTTGCCGCCGGCTTGGCCGAAGAGCTTCAAGGAAGCATAGTAGGCGGTGTTGCTGTT
>NZ_BOCG01000645.1 GCF_016587775.1 Lactobacillus nasalidis
GGCCGGGTGAACGTACTGCCTAAGAAGCTTGATAGAATTTATAAAAAAATCAAGCACTATCAAAGGCAGCTGGCTAAAAAGCAAGTCAAAAATGGAGAAGCTGCTTGCGAAAGCAAGAATTACTTGAAGACGAAAGCCAAGCTTCAAGCATGCTATCGCAAGGCAGGTAATATCCAAAATGACTTGATGCAGAAGTTTACGACCGAACTGGTTAATGACTACGACAAGATCGTGATCGAAAATCTGTCAGTTAAGGGCATGCTGATGAGCCACGTAGCTTCAAAGGGTGTTCACCGGTCGATGTTTGGCAAATTTAAGCAGATCTTGACCTACAAGTGC
>NZ_BOCG01000646.1 GCF_016587775.1 Lactobacillus nasalidis
GTTCCAAAAGATCAATGGCGTGGCTTCAAGCTGAGCGAAAAGCCTTTGTCAGATGAATTTGGCGTTGTCAGCTACTTCAAAGAAAATGGCCGTTATTACGTTGCCATCCCGTATAAGATCAAGGCTGAGGATGTTAAGCTGCCAGACAAAACAGGCAAAGCTACCGCGGTTGACGTCAATGTTGGTCACTTTGATTATACGGGAGGCCGGGTGAACGTACTGCCTAAGAAGCTTGATAGAATTTATAAAAAAATCAAGCACTATCAAAGGCAGCTGGCTAAAAAGCAAGTCAAAAATGGAGAAGCTGCTTGCGAAAGCAAGAATTACTTGAAGACGAAAGCCAAGC
>NZ_BOCG01000647.1 GCF_016587775.1 Lactobacillus nasalidis
TGGAAAAGGCGGCCGCCAAGACCCAGGCAGTCAGCGGGGACACTTATGTCAAGCTTGACTGCGGACTGCTCACGGTCAACCAGATCAACTGGCTGCTGCGCAGCGTTTTTGGCGAACTGACCTACTGTGATGACAACCACCAATTGCTGTGGTACAACAAGAATCCGGATCCAAACTACCGGATGATGGGCAAGCGCCGGCCTGACCAGATCGGGTCGCCGATGAGCGAGGTGCACCCAAACCGCGGCAATGTCTTCAAGTATGTCAAGCAGGTCTGGTATGGTTTGCGCACCAAGGCTACGGGCAGAAGCGAAGTCTGGACTCCAGTTTCAATGGGCCATGGGCAGCCGATTCTGCACTACAACCGCTACAAGCGGATTGAGGATGAGGAAGGCAATTTCCGTGGCATTATGGAATGGGTCGTTGACTTGCAGCCGCTGGCTGAATACTATTTGAAGACCAATGGCTTGAAAGCCGTCAAGGATGAACATCCGCAAAGACCGGACCTTGTTCCGTCTCCGGGGGACATTGCCTTGGAGAAAAAGCGGCAGTCTACGGACGCGAATACGGCTGCTTCTCAACATTAAGCAATTTTTTAGACCAGCTCAAGGCTGGCCTTTTTTTGGTCAATTTTTTGCATGGAAGAGGCAAGTGCAAACGCTTATAATATGACTAAAAGAAAAACAGTGAAGGTGAGAAAATGACGCAATACTTAGTTTTTGACATCGGCGGAACCAACGTGAAGTACGCCTTGATGGATGGTGAAGGGAAGCTGCTGGAAAAGGGCAAGCGGGCAAGTGCGGACAATCTGGAAGACTTTGTGGCGGTCTTGTACGCCATTGGCGACCAGTACAAGGGCAAGTTTGCCGGGATCGCGGTCTGCGCGCCAGGCAAGATTGACACCGAAAAGAAGATCATTCACTTTGGCGGGGCCTTGCCTTTTTTGGACGGCTTGAACCTGGAAGAGACCCTGGGGGCCAGATACGGCGTGCCTGTTGGCGCGGAAAATGACGGCAAGGCAGCGGCCTTGTGCGAGCAGTGGCTGGGCGAACTCAAGGGAGTTGACACTGGGGCGGTACTGACTCTGGGCACCGGGGTTGGCGGCGGGATCGTCGCTGGCGGCAAGCTCTTGCACGGGAGCAGCTTCCAGGCTGGGGAGCTCAGCTGGATGATCACGAACCAAGGTGCCGGGCTTAAGAAAATGGATGCTTACGCTGGCTTTGCCTGCTCAGCAGTTGGCATGGTGGAGAAGGTCAACCGGCAGCTGGGCAATGAAGATGTCAATGATGGTTTGGCGGCTTTTGAAGCCATCAAGTCCGGCAATGAAGAGGCGGTCAAGATTTTCCGCCAGTACTGCTTAAGCGTGGCGGTCATGATTTTGAACCTGCAGGCCGTGATCAACGGAGAAAAGGTTGTAATTGGCGGCGGGATCAGCGCGCAAGAAATCCTGATTGAAGAGATTCGCCGGCAGTTTGGAGAAATCCTTAATGACAACCCAATGCTGCGTCAACAGGTGACTCCACCGGAAATCGTGGCAGCCAAGTTCAGAAATGACACCAACCTCTACGGTGCTCTCTTTGCCTTGCTACAAGAGAATGAGAAGTAGCAGGAAAATTTTTAGCTGAACATAGAAAAAACTGAGCTCATCTTGCTGTGAGCTCAGTTTTGCTGTTGTAGGATGATTAGATTTTTTACTTCGTAAACCAGTAATTGACGTACCAGTCGTAAGGAACGGTTGAAAGATAAATGTAGACTAAGTTGAGAATGACAACTGAAATCGGTCCTACGTATGGCTTGGCGAATTTGCCATAGCGCATGATGGCGAGAATTGCTGCAGGTCCGAGTATGTCAAAAGCCGTACCGGTATTCATCACCCGTAAAGAAGTCAAGGCAATGAATCCGGCAACTAAGACAATTTCAGTGATCCAGAAGAGGACTGAAAACTTGCTCGTCCAAATAAGTATAGCTGCCAATACGAGTGCGACTGAAATCAAGATGAATGACCAGCCGATCTCAAGCTCTTTTAGATTAGTTTGAAATGTGACCTGCTCTGCTCCCATGAGCCAGCTTAAAACTGCTTCAACTAGGAAGATCAAGCAGTTGACCGACTTAATGATTGTTGAAAGAACTTTTTCTGTTTTTGTCATGGTAGATCACTTCCAACTGGTAATCTGATGAATGTAACTTGCTTTGAAGTCACCTTGAAAATTACCGACAAATTAAGCTTTCATGCTATACCCACTTTTTGCTGCGATAAACGATGAAAAGATGGAATAGCTTTACTTCGTAAACCAGTAGTTAAAGAACCAGTCATAAGGAACGGATAAAAGATAGATGTAGGTTAAGTTGATAGCAACAACCATAATAGGTCCTGTATATGGCTTAGTGAATTTACCATAGCGCAATATAAAAAGAATTATGGCTGAACCAAGTACATCGAAAGCTAAGCCTGCAGTCATTACCCGTAAAAAGATCAAAGCAATGAATCCGACAACTAAGACAATTTCAGTGATCCAGAAGAGGACTGAAAACTTGCTCGTCCAGATTATGATGGCAGCCAACAAAAGGGCAATAGACACAATGATCAGAGCCCAACCAATGGTAAGGCTTTCGAAATCGGTTTGAAAGCCAACGGAGTGTGCGCCCATTAACCAGATTAGAACTGCCTCGACCAGAAACATCAAGCAGTTGACTGCTTTAATGATTGTTGAAAAAATTTTTTCTGTTTTTGTCATGGTAGATCACTTCCAACTGTTAATTTGATGAAGGTAACTTGCTTTGAAGTCACCTTGAAAATTACCGACAAATTAAGCTTTCATGCTATACCCACTTTTTGCTGCGATAAATGATGAAAAGATGGAATAACCCTTCCCTTTGCTTTGTGAATTGTCTGCAGAAACAGTGTCGGGATGATCATTATTTGGATTATATGAAACAAAATAGTTTTCATCAGCGACATATTGTTCAAAAGAAGTTCCGGGATCCACTTCAACGTATTTCAGATACATCGGAAATGCTTCTGTATTACAGTATTTTACGAACTCTGCTTCGGAACTGTTGCTTTCGGTAAGAATACCTTTGCTTACACCTTGCTGGTAGATGGACGCAAAGACTTCGGAATTAGCTGTGGTGTCAGCATCCGCATTAACTGGATGAGCAACAAACAAGGATGCTGAGAGTAAGAACAGCCATGTTAAAAGCTTCTTCATGATTCGACCTCCACTTTTCAGTAAACGAATTTTGATAAATTGATCCATCAACCATATGATAACGCTTTCTTCACAGAAAGAACACATAAATAACGAAGATTAGTTGTTTGCCATAAATACACGTAGATATAATAAAGTTCCCGCACAAGGTGGACGATTATGTGAGCAAGCGCATAGGTACTTGGTCATGAATTTCTAGCGATATAACTATATCATGCAAGATCTGAGTTATTTTATAATGTTTGAAAAGGTGGAAAATTAATTATCTTAAAATTCAGAGCACAAATTTTGCTTATTAAAGCAAGGAAAAGTGAGATAGCATCGAATTCTTACAAATGTTTAAAAGCAAAATAAGCAGTTGACCAGTGCAACTGCTTATTTCTACTTCTTAAAATTCCTGGTGTTGGTTAGGGTCGCGGTCTGGCCGGCGGCCATCTGCCTTATCCAGATCTGTCAAGGCTTCCACTTCTTCTTCAGTTAAACTGAAGTCAAAAATGTCCAGATTGCTCAACTGGTGCTGACTGGAGGAAGCCTTTGGAATCGGCACGACCCCCAATTGCGTTTCCCAGCGCAAAATTACTTGAGCCGGGCTCTTGCCGTATTTTGCGGCCAGCTTTTGGATCAAATCTTCTTGGAAAACTTCCCCGGCCCGCATGAGCGGACTCCAGGCTTCCGTAACGATCCCATGCTCATCGTCATAAGCCCGGACGGCGCGGCTGGACCAGTAGGGATGCAGCTCCACCTGGTTGACGGCTGGCGTAACCCCGGTTTCCTTAATCAAGCGGTCGATATGCCCTGGTTCAAAATTAGACACTCCGATCGACCGGACCAAGCCGAATTTCTGCGCGTCGATCAAGGCCTGCCAGACTTCTACATAATGATCTTCCAACGGATTTGGCCAGTGGATCAGGTAGAGGTCAAAGTAGTCCAAGCCGCTTCTTAAAAGCCCTTCTTCCAGTTCGTTAATCGCGGCCTTGTATTCGTGGTGGGCTCCAGGCAGTTTTGAGGTTACAAAAAGCTGGCTTCTGGCAACAGAGCTGTTTCTGATCGCCTTGCCCAGGGCCCCTTCGTTTTCATAGCGGGCGGCTGAGTCTAGGAGCCGGTAGCCGTTTTCGATTGCCTGGCTGATATCCTGCACCCCTTGGTAGCCCTTGATCTTGTAAGTGCCAAAACCGATCTTCGGAATCTTGTTTCCATCGTTTAAGTTGAATTCTTCCATGATTTTTCCTTTCTTTTGTATTTGCTCTTTGCCTTTTTCTATCAATTATAGGTTAAATCTTTTGGTTTACGGTTGAAATCATCTAAAATAGATTTAGTCTAAAAAGCGAGGAAAAGAAATGGCAAAAAAACGCAGGCGCAAGAAGCGCCAAAATACCAGACTCCTGTCGGTTTTAATCGCCGCGGCGGCAATCATTTGGGGCGTCTACACCAAGGGCGGCCAGGAAAATCTGACCAGTTCAAACAGCAGCACTTCATCAAGCGCGGTCAGCTCCGCCCAAACTGCTAAAACCGTCTACGGGGGATTAGCCAAGAGCGACTATCAAAAGCTGGCCAATGAGACTTTTAAGTCCGGCGGCAAGGGCTGGCGCTACGTCAACAACAACCACTCCACCCTGGTGAAAAGTGCCTGGAAGGTCAACCGGGTCATCTACTCCAACCTGGACAGCCAGAACCGGACTTCCAGCTCCAACACCGCCTTTTTGGAAAAGCGGAACGTGGCCAATGACTCTTTGCGAGTAAGGCAGTATGTGCAGCCAACCGGCTGGCACTCCAACCGGCAAAACGGGACCCAGATCTACAACCGGGGCCACCTGATTGCTTATTCAGTTTCCGCCGGCATTGACCAGGACGGCAACTACAACCCCAAGAACCAGTCCGGCGACCAGAATAATCCCAAGAACCTCTTTACCCAGTCGGCCTTCTCCAACCAGAAGATCCAGACGATTTTTGAAAGCAAGGTCCGCTCAGCTTTAAGAAGCGGGAAAAAGGTCATCTACCAGGCCACCCCAATTTTTAAAGGCAAGGAGCTCATGGCCCGGGGGATCAACCTGCAGGCAGTTTCTACCGACGGGACACTGGATTTCAACGTTTATATCTACAATGTGCAGCCAGGCTACCAGTTTGACTACCAGACTGGCCGGGCTAAAATTGACCGGAGCATGCAGGTCAGCGAATAGAAAGAAGGAAGAAACATGCGCGACAATTGTACAACCATGCTGGTGGGCAAGAAGGCCAGCCTTGACGGGTCAGTGATCGTGGCCAGAGATGAAGACTACGACCAAGGCTATAACGAGAAACGCTTCGTCTACTATCCTGCTAAAAATTATGATGAAGTTTTCGTTTCCAAGGGAACTGGCGTAGAGATTCCTTTGAAAGGGCAAGGCTGCGGCTTCACCGCCGTCCGCGACGCTGTAGAAGACTACGGCCGCTTTGACGAGCAGGGGATCAACAGCTACAACGTGGCCATGAGCTCAACCGAAAGCGAGGCCAGCAATCGCCGGGTCTTAGGCCATGATCCTTTTGTCAAAAACGGGATCGGCGGAGACTCCATGCTCTACCTGGTTCTGCCTTTTGTCAAGACGGCCAGAGAAGGGGTCGAGCGCTTGGGGGGCCTGGTTGAACAATACGGGTCCAGCGAAAGCAACGGGATCGCTTTTGGCGATGAAAACGAGATCTGGTACATGGAAACCGGGGCCGGCCACCAGTGGGTTGCCCGCCGGGTGCCAGACGACAGCTACGTCGTGGCCCCAAACATGATGATCATCGGGGAAATCGACTTTGACGACCCGGCCAACTACATGTATTCCACTAATCTGCGCCAATTCGTCAAGGACCACCACTTGAATCCTTCTAAGACTGGCAGCTTCAACTTCCGGGAGATTTTTTCGCCAAGAGACCAAGACGACCTGCGCTACAACACTCCCCGGATGTGGTATGGGCAAAAGCTCTTCAACCCGGAAGTGAAGCAGGCCATCGACGACTTGGAC
Source organism: Lactobacillus nasalidis (assembly GCF_016587775.1). Lineage (GTDB taxonomy): Bacteria > Bacillota > Bacilli > Lactobacillales > Lactobacillaceae > Lactobacillus > Lactobacillus nasalidis. Next base: position 6,197 of record NZ_BOCG01000647.1, read on the forward strand.
ATGCCGTTTTGCCGGGTGCCGGCCAAGAAAATTGCCATCGAAGACGTGCAGTTTTACTTAAGCAGCCACTATGAAAACACGGAATACGACTACCTGACCAAGGAAGAAAGCCCAGTCAAGAATGCCTACCGGCCAATTTCCGTGACGGTGTCTCAGGAATGCTCCATCATGCAGATCAGAAGTGACCGCCCAGAAGGCTACAAGGCCATCCAGTGGCTCTGCTTCGGCCTTTACTCAGCTGCTCCTTGGGTGCCTTTTTACACCAACATCAAGGACACGCCGGCCAACTACAAAGCCAAGACCGGGCAGGCTGACCCGATGGGCAGCGCCTACTGGCTCTACAAGTGCATCCAGGCCTTGCTTGAAGGCAAGCAGCAGACTTGGCAGAGAAAGCTCCGGGCTTTCCAGGCTGACTGTCAGAGCCTGGCCATCCAGCATGTCGACGAAACGGATGAGGCGGCAGAGAAGCTGGCCGCAGCAGAATTGCCGGACTTTTTGACTGAAGCAAATGAAAAAATTGCCGGCATGATCACCGCCAAGGGCAAAGACCTCTTTGACCAGCTGGTCAAGGACAATCTCAACAACTCGATTTACAAGTACCGGCCGTAATTTCCTGCTAAAAATAGTACAATAGTAATGTTGTAGAGAATGTAAGCAAGAAATCAACGTAAGGAGCTTTTTATGGAAAAAGAAATGACCTTGATCAACGCCAAAGGCAAGCTGAAGGGCATCTGGGGCGAGGCCGTGAATCCGATTGAAGGGATGACCCCGCTGGTGATCCTGGCCAAGACCGGTGAAAACGACCAGGCCCGGTGGCTGAGCCGCTACTTGAACGACTCCGGCATCCTGACCTTCACCTTTGAGGCGGCTGACTATGCCAGCGCCCTGGCCGGTTACCACCTGGCCTTTGACGAGCTGC
>NZ_BOCG01000648.1 GCF_016587775.1 Lactobacillus nasalidis
GGTAACTTCTCTGAACTCGTAGATGCCGATGGTGTCGATGATCTTCTTGACGTCGGTCGTCGGCGGAATGCCGGCGGCCTTGGAGGCGCTGAGCCAGATGTCGTCGATGCTGCCGCCTTCAAAAGAGCCGTAGAAGACCTCCCTGAATTCCGGCAGCTTCTTGATCTTGCCGATCTCTGAGACCTGGTTGGCGTCCTTCATCAGGTGGACGGTGTCGATTGCCCGCTTCAGGTCTGACGAGTACATGTTGTCAAAATGAATCTGCGACAGGGCCGCCGCCGTTTTCTTCAAGTCATCGATGCCCTTGATGGTCAAAGGGGTGTCGCACCAGCCCTGGACCTTGCCCAGGCGGTTGAAGAGCGTTTCCCCATGTCTGACCAGATAAACTTCAGTTTTCACGCGAGTCCTCCTTAAATCAGTTACCACCATTCTAACTTAATTCGGCCGGTATTTGTAGTATCTAATGCCAGGCTTCGTAAGTCAGGTAGATGGCCAGAAGCACGGAGAAGAAGGCCGTGATCCATCTGACCCAGGCCGGCTTGAGGTATTTGATCATTTTTTGCCCGAAATAGCCGCCGATGAACAAACCGATCGCCAAGGGAAATGCCACTGGCCAGTTGACCCCGCCCTTAAAGGCAAACAGGGCCAGGGCCACCAGGTTGGCCAAAGACCCGATCAAGCTCTTGATGGCATTGATGACGACAAAAGGCGAATCGCTCAAGGCCGTCAAAAAGATCAAAGTCAGCACCCCGGATGCTGCCCCGAAGTAGCCCGCGTAAATGCCCGCCACGAACAAGCCGGCATAAGCGCCGATTCGGCCGAGCTTGGTTGTAGGCTTGGCCTGCTTTTGCCGGCCGCTGTAGAGCAGCAAAGCCGCTGAAAAAAGCACGAAGAAAGGCACCAGTTTCTGGAAGATTTTTCCCGGGAACTGGACCAGCAGCCAGCCGCCGATCAAGGCCCCGGTCAGCTGGAAGAAGGCGTAGCGCCAAAGCTCCCCCCAATGCCCCCGCATTTCTTTGAGGCAGGAGGACAGGGAGCCAAAGCCCGTGGTTACCAGGGCAGCCGTGTTGGTCATGTTGGCTGCAACCGGGCTGAGCCCGAAGAGCAGCAGGCCCGGGTAGGAAACCAAAGACGCCATGCTGGCGACCGCTGCCACGATGCCAGCCAAAATTCCTAAGATAATTAGATAAACAAACGACATTTCTTAACTGCTGCAAAAAATGTGTGCAATGTAGCCAAATAGTAATTTTTGACTACGTATGTCCAAAGACATGGATACAGACATTTTTCTTATTGCCGTCATCACCGGTATTCCGATATCCCAACAAGGGGGTAACCGCATTGACCAGCGCAGGTACCGAAGCACCACTCTTGCAACTTCATGGAAAGGCTCTCGCCA